>NZ_LGQU01000070.1:0-61811 GCF_003115935.1 Azospirillum sp. TSH20 | reverse complement strand
GTTGGTCTTCCCGGCCAACAACCCCTCGATCACAAGGCGGGTCCGGGGCGGCAGGGCCTCGACGCGGTGGGCGATGCTCGACGCCTCCACCTCGCAGCCCTGCCGCTCCAGCTCCGCACGGATCAGCTCCGACACGAATGCACTGACACTGACGCCCTGCGCAGCGGCGGCCTTGCGCACGGCGGCCTTCAGTTGCCAGGGAAGATGGATGGTCGTGGCCTCCACCTTCCCCAGGTTCCAGGCGCTCATTGGCTCGGCTCCGCCATCGCCTTCTCCAGCCGCGAGCCCGCCGCCGCGCGCAGGCGGTCAGCACGCCTCAGTGCGACACGGGCTTGCGCCAGCAGGCCCTGCGCCTGCGCGTCGTACTGGCTGGCTCGAATGGCGAGGAGGTGGGCGAAGCGGATCTTCGCATCAGTCGAGGTCATCATGTCGCGTCATGTCCGGTGCTGTCCCGATGGACAAAGCCTGCCATGGACGCATAAAGGATGCAAGGAAGTTGTAAGCCCTACTACGGGTTCATGATCCCACTACCCGTTTTCGCAACCCCAGGCGCGGACGCAAAAAAGCCCGCGCACCCAGGAACGGGCACGCAGGCGACACAGATCAGGGCAGGGTGGGCTTAGTCAGATGGGCCAGGACCGGCAGATCGGCCACCGCGGCATCGCGTTCAGGACGGCGCGCAGATTGGCCGGCGGTGCATCGTCCTCTTCCTCGATCCGCAGATTCCAGACGGCGTTATGCGTCGGGTCGTCGTCGTAGTAGGTGATCTTCGGATTACCCTTCACGCCCATGAAAGTCCGTGCGACCAACATACACACGCGCTTGGTCTGTCGCGTGCCGTTCGGCGCATGAAGATGCACTCTCGGGCTCAAAGTCCTGGCGAACAGAGGGGAAAGCAATCGCGGCCGTCCCGAGAGGTTTGACCTGACCTCTCCATAGTTGCTGACTTCATAGCCCTCATGACCGAGGGGCGCGAGACTTCGCCACTCCACCGGCTCCCACTGATCTTGTCCAGTCATGTCGCCCGTCGGTTTTTTTCGTTCTGCTTCCGTGTCAAATTTGTGCTTTCACCTATGCATCTGTCAAGGTGTGCGCGTTACCACGATGGGCATAGCGCTACCCGTCCGGTTGTGACTTAGCCGTCCGCAAGACGTGCAGAGGATTGCTGCACCTACCTCCAACGGCTTGGATCTCTATCGCTTTCGCTTCGGTTGCGCCAGTGACCATTGCCAGCCATCGGCCGGCCGGCCGACGAGCTGCGAGGCCACTGCCTCGGCCAGCATCCTGTAGTTGCCCGGCGCGTCCTGCCTGCGCATGTTGTGCCCAAGCCTCGTCAGGCCCAGGACTTCGGCCACGTTCGTCTGGTGCTTCCCCGGCCTCGGGATCAGCTTGTTGCCGCGGATCAGGATCGTGCCCAGGTGCGGCAATCTGACGCAGGTCACCTTCGCCCGGTCCACCCGGATGCGATCCTCTTCCACCACCACGGCGGCCACCATGCCCCGCGCCTCCAGCTCCTTCAGCGCGGCACGGTAGCGCAGCTTCCCCGGCTCCAGGCTCGGGCTGTCCACCATCACCCAGCACAGCGTCTTGCCCGCCGCCTCCATCGGCACCGGCCGGCAGCTCCAGTGCGGGTCGAACGGCTCCAGCCGCTGGTCGGTCACCCACACGAGCTGCCCCAGGTGCTGCCTCACCCGCTGGCCCTCCAGCCGCAACCGCACCTTCCGGGCGATCAGCGGCCCCATCGCCTGCCAATGATCCTCCGGCACCTCCGCCGGCTCGGTCACCGTGAACGTGCCCACGTCCATCGCATAGCTCACCCCCCGGTCGCTGAACTTCGGCGCGCTGAGCAACCGCATTCCCCGCTCTCCCCTTGCTGGCCCCAGGCTCTACATGGGCAGCGGGTGCGGCTAGAACATCCGGCCCTCGTCCAGGCCAAAGACGTACATGTCGTCCGTGCGGATGAGGTGGCTCCCCCCGAGCAGGATGCGGGTGCCCATGATGAAGCGCTCGGCCCTGTCTGTAGGGCGGCTGGCCTCCTTTGCTTCCGCGATCAGCTCCCTCATGTCCACGAGCTTGGGCCGCATGAAGATAAACGGCGCCGTTGTGAGTTTGCGCTGGGCGTTCAGGTCCCCGAAAGCCTTGAAAGCAATTTGCTGCACGGCGTTCAGCGCATCCTCCTTGTCCGCTTCGGTGGGTTGGTAGCCGTCCTCGGCCGTCATCCTGTCCAGCATGTGCAGCACTGCCCTTTGCGCGCTGCCGATCCACATTCCCATCCGCCGGTACGCTTCGGCTTGCCGCATGGGCAGGTGGAACTTGATCCTGTCGTAGGCTTTGGTCCTGTCGATCTTCACCATGTTCGCCTTCCTCGTTTGAGTTATCCACAGGGGTTGCGCGCGCGCCCGCGTGTTTCTGGTTTTTCTTTGGATGAAAAAGGGGGGTCAATTCTGACCCCCTACCCGCGCGCCTGTCACCGAGCACGAAGGCATCCTTGTGCAGCTCGATCCGCAGGCCGATGGTGCGGCCATACTTCCCGGTCCTCGGGGTCACCACCAACAGGCCGGCGGCGGCACACTCACGCAGCCCGCGCTGCACTGTGCTGCGGGATTTCATGGCGGCCTGTTCGATCTGGCGCTTGGTCGTGATGATGGTCCGCCCCCTGGCGATCCGCAGCAGGGTGTCCATCATCCCATTGCCGGCGGCCGTCAGTCCGCAGTCACGGCCGATCCACACCGGCCGGAGCACGAATAGCTCACGGGGCGTCGGGCCGGGCAACGGCTTCTTCGGCTTGGCCGGCTTCGGCTTCGGCAGATCGCGGACAGGACGCGCGCGTTCCCGCCGGGCCGCCAGCTCCTGCGCTCGGCGGTTGGCTTCTTCCCCGGCATCGTCCCCGGCGCGCAGCCGGTCGTAATAGTCCCGCCAGATCTGGCGCTCGGCCGGATCGTCTTGCAAATCTTCCATGGTTCGCACGCCGCCCAGGCGCGCGAGGACCCGCCCACCCCCGCCCTACCCGCCGGGCATGCGGCAGGCAAAGCGGGGGCGTTCACCCGTGGGTGTCAAAAACGCTTGCGATGTCCGGGGGGAGCTGGCAGGATCGGTCTTGCGACAGAACGATGTGCCTGCCTTGGTTGGCTCCCCGCCAGCTTGGGCGGGCCTCTTCGTTTCTGGGCTCTGGCTTTCCTCTGTCTGTTCCTGTCGATCCCGCAGGCTGCCACCTGCACCCGATTCCACGCAAGCGGTATCGGCAAAAGCGCGACAACAAACCTATGCGCGAGAGGATCTTTTCCTGCGCGCGTCGTGTCAGATCAGATCCGTCAGCAAAACTTTCCCGTGCAGCGCGCCTACCTCTGACCAAGATCCACTTGGCCGGGTTACTCCACCACGTCCAGGCGCCGCATGATTCGGTCGATGTCGTTCCGCATGCGGTCCATGTTCACCTGCATCCGGGCGACTGCCGATGCGTCCGCGTTCTGGTCGCGGCGCAGCGCCGTCACGGCGATCTGCGTCTCGCTCTGGCGCAGCCGAATGTCGGCCAGCTCGTCCATCACCCGGTCCATCTTCACGTCCAGCCGGCGCAGCATCACCAGCATCAGGTTCTCGGGCTCGCCTGCTTCGCTCATGGGTGCGGTCCTTTCCTTGGATCAGTAGGGCAGCTTCGCAACAGCTCCGCCCAGGTGTGCCCCGGTTACCTGCGCGTAGACCCGCTTCAGCATCGTCAGATCCTCATGGCCCAGCAACTTCGCCACGGTGATCAGATCGACGCCGGCCAGGAACAGGTGGCTCGCGAAGGTGCGCCGCAGATCGTGCAGCCGCACGTCCACCAGCCCGGCCCCCTGCGCCAGCGTCAGGAAGGCCTTGCGTGCGCCGAAGTAGCTCCGCCAGGGCTCTCCCCCTGAGTGCCGGAACACCGCCCCCTTTGCCTGCCTGATGGCCTCCAGTTGGGCCACGACGGTGGGTGTGAGAGGTACGGTTCGCAGCCGGCGCCGGCCGCCCTTCTGACTGACCAGCACGGCGGTGCCCGCCTGCATGTCCACGTTCTGCCACTCCAGCGCCAGGGCCTCGCCCACGCGGCAGCCGGTGCGCAGCAGGAAGTGCAGCAGCGGCAGCATGTCCGGGCGGTCCCTCTCCGCCCGTGCCAGCAGCCGGCCCACCTCGGCCTGTGACAGCCAACGGGTGCGAGCGTCGTCCACCACCAGCCTCGGCAGCCGCGGCGGCTTATGGTCGACATGATGCAGCACGGCCTTGAACACCACGAGGCAACGGCGGATCGTCCCCGGCTTGCGGCCCGGCATCGTCTCGCGCACGAAGCGCTCCACGCCCTCCGCGGTGATGTCGCGCAGCGGCGTGTCCTTCCACCACGCGGTCAGCCGCGTGACGTACCCCCGTGTTCCTCGGCTGCATCCTTGGGGCCGCGCGAGATAGCGGGTGGTCGCCGCGCTCCAGGTCATCCCTCTGCCCTGGCGCAGCTCCTCCTCCAGCTCGCGCAGCCTCGCCGTTCCCTCGCTCACTGCCGACGCCGGCAGCCCTAGCGATTTGCGGACGCGCTCACCCTCAACAGTGCCGTGAGCGTATAGGCGTCCCCCTCTCTCGTAGAGCATGAGTGTCATGACAATTGGTCCTCATCATTTTACGCGCTTCTCATAGAGGTATGGCCGAATTGCGATATCAGCCTCTGTCCATCTTGCGTCCCAAGTCTTGGGGAAAGTTGCGACGTGCTCATATTCCTGCGGCCCCATCGCCTCGTAAATAGGACGAACAACATTATCTAGCCCAGCGCGGTCATATCTTGTCGCTCCTATTGGCGCCAAGAACTTGCGTGCAAGATTATGAATAGCGCCTTTGGCTGTGCTTTCTGACCAGCCAAGTCTTTTTGCAATCTCAACATTGCTTGCGCCGCGCAGCATCATTTGAATGACGGCGTGTTGTTTAGGCGTCAATTGAACAAACATTGATTTGTTGGGGCCACTTAGATCACGGCCGCTTGTATTTACATTTCCGAATGCATCATTGTTGCGCGGATCACTTGCAAATGCGTCAGAATAAGTTGGATGAAGAATAGGTGCTTGTTGCGTAATTGTACTAAGCGCAGTCGCAAACTTTCCCAACGAAGCAAGCCTTCGCTCTGCATCGCCGCTATTATTTGCCGTTAACTCTCGAAAGCATTCCCACAATACATCTATTGCTTCCAAGACTTGTTCTCGTGAGGGCTGGCGAGCGGCGTCATAAGCGCCGCCGCGCCCCTGTTCAGGGCGAGTGCGTGTCATCAGCATTGGTCCTGTCCTGTCTTGTCGTGTCGCAACCGGATACAAGCATGCAGCATAACGCCACATGCTTGCATCCTTTATACGGCGGATATCGGTTCCTGTATGCGCCTCCATCCTAAAAAAAATTTCATCCGTGTAACCTCGCCACACGAAAGTGGCAAGCGAGCGAGAGGGCTTATGCCATGACGGGGACACCCTCGCGCAACAAGCCGTTGAGGATAGGGCTCAGTTCATGCCCGTCGAAGCGGCTGAACGCTCGGTTAATTACCGTTTCGCTATGTCCTGTCCGCACGATCTGCCGCAGGTTCGGATAGGTACGCCCGCCCAGCTCGACGCCAGGGGCGCCGCGCACGGCCTCGCAAAGGATAGCCTCCAGCTCGCCGTCCCATCGCCTTGCAACCAGGATAGGACAGGCGTGCCCGGTGTCGGGATGGCCGAGCCCGACGAAATCCTTGAGTTGCCTGTCCTTCACGAAGTCCCCCTCAATGCAGTAGGCGCCCTTGCCCTTGGGGTTAAGCGCCGTCACCTTCTTCGCCCACGGTCGCCCGCCGCCGCTCCCGCCACTGGCGCGCTTGCTCACCGTCGGCCCCTGCGCGAAAGGCAAGGTCCCGGACCCTGCCGTCAGCGCAGACGCCATCGTCTGTGCAACCGCCGTCTCCCTGCACACAAGCGTCCACTCCCATCCCGTGGGTGTGGTCGGTTTCGTGTTCAGCAGCTCGGCGCAGCGCTCTCCCATGGCTTGTAGTTCACTATCCGACATGCCGTCCAGAACTGCAAATAGCGTCTCGAACACGTTCATGGGGGGCCTCCTTTCAAGGTTATCAGGCTTGAGTAGTAACTAGACGGTGCACAGGCCCGAACATCGGCTGTCCGAACGACATGCACCCGCGACCTACACACGCAGAGCACTCACCTACTGAGCCGTATGCGACGCGCCGCATGCAGCAGCTTGCGCCACGTCTCTTGCGTCGGCGCCCTATCCCCGGACTGGTTCGCCGCAAGGATGAGGGACCAGAGATTTTCCAGGCTGGCGCTCTCCGCCTTCAGCCGGGCCAGCTCGTCGGCCTGCACTGTGACAATCGGGGAGACGCCCGGCCCATGGACCAGCAGCTCCACGATCTCCGGGCTCACGACCTTCAGCGGCGGCGGCGTGCCCGTGCCCAGGCTCAGCACCTGTCCGGTGGCGCAGCAGACCAGCTTGTCGCGAGCCTCCTGCATCGGCACCAGCATGTAGGCAACCGGGCCGGTGGGCTGGATCATTCCTTGGTCCCCTCGCTCAGCTTGGTGCGGGTGCGCTTGATCAGCGTCTGCACCCACTCCTCCGCATTCAGCGCGAGCGCCAAGCCCATCACGATCAGCGCCGGATCCTCCGTGCTGCCCTCGGGATAAGCCACCAGCACCTCGCCGTCCTTCCTGACCACGAGGCACGCATCACCGGGGGCCAGCTTCACCGTGCTCAGCTCCATGTCCATCCTCCAGGTTGGGCGGGGAGAGCCCCGCCCTCCCCTGTGTGTCGCTACTCCTGCGACGGAACGTCGCCCGGTTCGTCCCCGGCCTGTCCGCCCGCCTCTTCCGCCGGCTCCTCCTTCGGCTTGCCCTTCCCCTTGCCCTTGGGCGTGGGCTCCTCCGCCTTCTCCTCCGGCTTCGCCTCCTCCGGTGCGCTGCCCTCCACCACCAGCTCCTCCATGCGCGGCCCCTGCACCGCCCGCCCTGTGGCGATTGCCAGATACAGCGCCCGCCTTACAGTGAGGTTTCCATCCGTGGTCCAGACCAGGCCGTGTCGATCGAGCACCAGGCCAATCTCCCGCACCGCCTGATCCACGATGCGGTTGGCGTCGCCCTCCGCGATCCGCGCCGGCTCGCCCCTCTTCCCAAACCGGACGACCGTGTGCAGCGCCTTCTCGTCCGTGCCCAGGCTGTGCACGGGATCGTCCATCGTCGCATCCCGGTGGCCGGTCGCCTTGCGGGTGCCCGTCTTCGCCCCACCCTTGGCCTTCGGCGCCGGCTGGTCGAAGGGATCATCCCCCCAGCGGCCCCGGCCGTAGTTGTCCCGCTTGAACACGTCGCCGTAGTTGTCACGCCCGCCGCCGCGGCGATCCTCCTGCGCCTTCTTCTTCGTCTCATCGCTGAACAGGTTGCCGAGCATGCCCTGCGCCAGCTTCTTTTCGATGTCGGTCATGGGTGCATTCCTTTCCGTGAGTTGCGGTTACCAGCCCCAAAAGGACCCTTCGTCCTTGGGCTTCTCCTCTGCCGGCGCCGGCCGGCCGGTGCGCATCGTCAGGACCGCAAGGCTGCGCGTCTCCAGCATCCACTTGCGGATGGGCTCGGCCAGATCGGGGAGCTTCATCGTCTCCCATTTCAGGTCGCCGCCCTTGCGCACCTTGCTGTGTGAGTAGAGGCGGCCTTGCTTGGTGTAGGTGACCGCGTTCTCGTCGGCCTGCTCCAGCGGCTTCGCTCTCACCGGATAGGGGTTGTCGGCATTCTCCGTGTCAGGTTCCAGCAGCTCCATGTCCCGGCCATCGACCGTGCATATCTTCGTGCCGGCGGGCAGGATCGTCAGGTCCACCTCCGCGATCTTCGCCCAGCCCGGCGAGACGGTGGTGGTGTCCACCGCCTGATCGTGCTGCGGATCGTCCCAGCCACTCACGCCCTCCGGCACCAAGCCCACGCTGGTGCGGCGGTAGAGCTGTTTCTTCGCTGCCTTCCGCTCCTTGATCTTCTGCTCCACGACCTTCAGCAGCACCTCCCCGTCACGCCATTGCGTGCTCTCCAGACGGTAGAGCCTGCCGTTGCGCATCCGCATGGTGGTGCCCACCGGAAAGCGCCGTAGATCAATCGGTTGCTTCATGTCCTCCTCCTTCAGCTTGCCTTGCGCATCAGCAGGGCCGAGCGCTCGCCCAGCATCACCTGCGCCACCTCGTCCATCACGGTGCCGGCAAGGTCCATCGGGTTGTTCACCAGGGCGAAGCGCTGGTAGTACCGGCGGGGTCCGTCGGTCATGATTCCGATCCCCACCACCACGATCCCGGCCCGCTCCGCCGCCTCCACCTCGGCCAGCAGGTGGCCGCCCAGGTGGGCCGTGTCGAAGCTGGTGCGGGTGCTCGGCAGCCCATCGGACAGGACCATCAGGATCTTCCGCCGCTCCGGCCGCTTCTTCAGCAGGCCGGCGATGATCGCCACATGGTCCCCATCCGAGTTGTCGCCGCCGGCGAGGGTCGGCATCGTCACCAGCTTGCGGTGCGCCCGCACGAGCGGTTCATCAAAGCCCTTGAAGATGATGGTCCGCAGCCGGCTCAGCCTGCCGAAGCGCTCGCCCCTGTCCGTGGCGTTGCGCAGATCGTCCGCGAGCTGGCCGGTGAAGCCGCGGTTCTGAAAGCCGAACACCCCATAGACCACCCCGGTTTTGTCGACCGCCTCCGACAGGGCCACCGCCGTCTTGGCCGCGCACTCGGCCTTGCTCACGGCGCCGTCCCCGTTGCGCATGCTCCCGGACAGATCGACCAGCAGGGCCAGGGCCGTGTCGATCTCCTCGTCTTCCTCCCGCTGCTTGTAGACGTTCGGCCGGCCGGCGAGCGCAGACACCAGCCGACGGCTGTCCAGCCTCCCTTCCTGGTGCCCGCCGAGCCACGCCCGGTTCTGCTTCGCCAGCAGCGCGCGCTCCAGCTTCCGCCGCATCACACTCACGGCACCGGCCGGCAGCAGATCGGCATAGCTGAGCGACGGGTCGGCACTCGGCACGGCGTCCACCAGCTCGTCGGCCTCCGTGGTGAAGGGCCGGTACGGCTCGGCCAGATACGGGTCCAGGCTCTCGCCCGGCCCGGCATCATTGCCCAGCAGCTCGGCCAGCTTCTCCGGCGTGAGCCCCACCGGCAGCGGGCTGTCCGTGCCAGGGTTCCCGCCGCCGCTGCCGGGCAGCTCGCCGGGCTGGTCGCCCTTGCCACCCTTGCCGCCGGGCGCCTCGCCGTCCTTCTTCCCCTTGCCCTTCGCCGCGCCGCTGCTGACGTTGCCCCGCGCCGGGTTGCCCGGCCGGCTCTTGCCCACGACACGCACCTGCTTGTGCTGGCCTTGCGGATCCAGCTCATCGCACACGGCGCCGGCCAGCGTGATGCAGTCGCCGGTCGAGTGGCAGGCCTCCAGCGCATCACAAATCCGGCTCGCTGCCTTGCGCACCTCCTCACTCACGGAGGCAAGGCACTCGTCGTTCGTACTCGTGGGATAGCCGAGCCGCTTCCTGCCTTCCCAGGTGATCGCCAGCGGCAGGATCCGCTTGGCGTTCCCGGTCACCTCCGGCTTGCCCGCATACTCCCGCAGGAACTCGCTGTTGACCGCCACCGTGGTGGCGCAGAGGTTCTGCGCCGTGCCCGGATACTTCTTGGTCAGCTCCCGCTCGATCCGAATGTCCTCCATGGCATTCAGCGTGAAGGCGAACAGCTCACCGCCCTGCGCCGCCGCCTCCTGGTACTGCGCCATGTCGGTCAGGATCAGGTGGGCCGCCTCGTGATCCGTGTATCCACGGGCCACCTGCACCTGCTCCTTCGTGTAATCGACCGTGTGATCCAGGGCCGGCAGGACAATCACCTTGCCGTTGGTCGAGGCCTCATTCCCCCGGAACACAACGCGAATGCCGGCAGCCCGCCCGATGGTTCGGGACACGCCCCGGCATTCCTGCTCCAGCTCTACAGCTCGCATCGCTCCCTCCTATGTGCGGGTTGCCCGGTTGATCCCGGCCGGCAGGAAAACCACCATGTCCAGCGTCAGCGACGCCCATTCGATGGCGGGCCACCAGTCGTCGCTGTCGCCGTCGCTCGTCACGCTGATGGCGTCGGGCGCCACCATCTGCGCCACGGCCAGGACCGCGCAGACCACCAAGTCGTAGGGCTTGCGCGCCGTCTTGCAGAAAGCCCGGTCCTTCGTCCGGTTCAGCACGAAACTTTCGTGCCCCAGGTCCGTGCCCGCCGGCCCGGTGCCCTCGATCCAGATCCGGGTCGTGTCGATGCAGTCACGCACCAGATCGTCCCCGAACTGCGCCAGCTCGGTGGTGTTCGGGCCGTTGCCGTGCAGCATCAGCGGGTCGTCCTTGTAGTAGGCGCCGGCCGAGAGGCTGTGGTTCGGCAGATTGCGCAGCAGCAGCTCCGTGCTGCGGCAGATCGCTTCCCACTCCAGGTCCGTGAAGTCCCGGTGGGTGGTGCTATAATGCGTGTAGCCCAAAGTAGCCTCCTCACGCCGACGGGATGCAGCGGTCGGCCAGACCGCGGATCACCAGCGCGTCCGCCGTCTCGGCCTTGTTGAACACGGTCATGTTCAGGGCGAAGTCCATGAGCTTCTTGCGCTCGGCCGCCGCCGTGCCGCTCGTGCCGGTGCCGATGGCGAAGAAGCTGACCATCATGCTCGCCAGCGTCACCAGACCTCGCGGGCTCAGCGTCTCCATGATGTCGCCGGCCTTGCGCGCGGTGCGCACCTCGTCGGCAAACTTCACCAGCCGGCGGGCGTCGGGCTCCTTCAGGCCCGGCACCTTCGCCACCAGCAGCGCCACCTCCTGATCCTCCGACAGGTAGTCGAACTCAATGCAGATCGGGAAGCGGTCCCGGAAGGCAGCCGACTGCGGGCGGGCGCCCTGGAACGCACCCGTGGAGTTGCCTTGCAGCTTCGTGTTGGCGGTGGCGGCGATGCGGAACAGCGGATGCGGGACGATCACCCGGCCGCCGTCCTCATTGACCAGCAACCCGTTGCCCTCCAGCACCCGCTGGAAAACATAGGCGACGTCCGGCCTGATGTAGTCCACCTCGTCCACGATCAGGACGCACGGGGCCTGCATCGCCTGCGGCAGGATGCCGTCGACAAACCGGCTGATGGTGTGCCCGGTGGCGGGATCGTTCGCCAGCACGTCACGGCCGATCAGATCGAGCCTCGTGATCTCGCTGTCGCAGTTGATCCGCATCGTCGGCATGCCGAGCCGGGCGCAGAACTGTTCGAGGAACGAGGTCTTCCCTGTGCCCGGCTGCCCCACCAGCAGCGGGTTCTTGTTCTGCTGGTAGGCCCAGGCGTAGGCCGCCAGCGTGACCGGATCGAACTGGTAGTCCGGGTCCACCTCCGCCACGAGCGGGTGCGGGGCGTCCCACTCCATCGCCGGCACCTTGAAGTTCAGGATGCCGGCCTTCTGTCCGCCCGGCCCCACGAACACGTCGGCCGCCGTCACCTCCTTCACCTTGCCGGTGGGCAGGTTGCCGGTGCCCTTCACCTCCGCCGGCAGCGCCGCCGCCGGCCGGGTCGCCAGCTTGTGCGACAGGTCCGCCACCTGACCACGCAGCTCGGCCGCTTCCCGGAAGGCCTGGATCAGCGGATCGACGCTGGCGAACTGGCCCTTTGTCGCCGGCCCGATCAGGCTGTTCAAGGCGGGCAGGAACTGCTGGTCGAGGGTCACACTGGCGGCCATGGCCGGGGCTCCGTTGCTGGCGGTGGTGGTGGTGGTGGTGGACGCCGGCTGGATCAGCTTCAGCAGATCCCACAGCTTCGGCTCCAGCGCCGACGGGTCGGGCAGATCGCTCTGCTGCGGCTGCCGCCCCAGGCTCTTGCGCTGCTCGGCAAAGGCCAGGATCGGGCGGGCCACGTCGTCGCCCACGTTCGCCCGGAAGGCGTCGGCCGCCATGGCTTCGGCCTCGTCCACGGTCGGCGGCATCATGCTGCCCGAGCTGCACAGCAAGAGGCTGACCAGGGCATCGTGCAGCTTGATCTTGTCGCCCAGCGACAGGGCGTTGACGGTTTCAGAAAGCATCGGGTTGCTCCTTTCAAATTGAGGGCAGCCAGCTTCCCCCTTTCCCCTTCGGGGAATGGCGACACACGCACGGGAGACGCATGGCAGTTGGCACCATGCGTCTGTGCGGCAGCGGGAAATGGCGGTTGGTTAAGCGGCCTGTTCGGCGCCGTCTTCGGTCGGTTCAGCAGGCTGTGCCGAAGCCGCACCGGCAATCATTTCCAGGAAGGCGCAAGCATCGCCGGGGGTTTTGAACTCCCGCAACTCCCGGCCTTCAAGGAACCACGTCACGCGCGGCTTGCCCCAGCCTGACAACGTGTTGCCGGGGGTGCGCACGATCTTGTAGAGGGGCGGGATATCCACGCAGCGGTACAGGCGTGTCGCCATGTCCGGTTCGACAAGCCCGTGGGTATACTTGAGACGCACCGCTTCGCGGTCGGTGATGGCCTGTCGCAGACGAGCGGCCAGCTCGGCATCGGTCATGTCGTGTCTCCGTCGCAGTTGCCTAAGAGGCTAGTACGAAGACGCATGACCGGCAAGGGAAAAGGGGGACGTCATGCATCCCCCAAGCAACTTCTATGGGACTACAGCCAGCTCTCCAGGATCACCGGATCGTCGCCGTTCTGCCGCGGCATGCAGGTCAGGCCCAGCCGCTGCATCAGCTCGCGCAGGGCCTCCGCCGTCTTGCTGGTGCAGGCCCAGGTGTCGGGCTGTCCGTTCCTGCTGCTGAAGGGGCGCAGCACAAAGCGCCCCGGCGCATCGGACGGGTTGT
The DNA here is from genome assembly GCF_003115935.1 of Azospirillum sp. TSH20. Taxonomy (NCBI): domain Bacteria; kingdom Pseudomonadati; phylum Pseudomonadota; class Alphaproteobacteria; order Rhodospirillales; family Azospirillaceae; genus Azospirillum; species Azospirillum sp. TSH20. The sequence continues at coordinate 49,027 of NZ_LGQU01000070.1, read as the reverse complement.
CGTAGATGGTCCAGATCAGCAGGTCGCCGGCCTCCAGGGCGGCGTTGTGCCGCTCCACGATGGCGGGCCAGGGATCGAAGCTCATCACTTGGCCTTGTCGTACTGCTGGCGCCAGTAGATGAACCACGCCTGCGTGCCGGTCGCGCCGGTCCTCATCGTCAGCCTTGCCGTCTCGGCGTGCTGCTGCTGCATGCTCTTTGCCCGCAGCACCCGGATGAAGCGGCCGAAGTCAAAGCCCTCGTCGGCATCCTGCACCCGCCTGACCACCTGCGTGGCGGCGCTGATGAAGTCACCCTTCAGCCGGCCCGGCTCCACCCACGCCTCTCTCAGCGCCCGCAGAGCGATGGTGGTGGGCTCGGCGCCGTGCGTGCGAACACAGACCTGGATCGCCTTGAAGGCCACCGTCTCGCCAATGTCCATGCTCCGCACCGGGACCGGCGCGGACAGGATCGTGACGCCCGCCTTCTCGGCCGCCTGCTTGGCCGCCACGGCGTCGGGCTCGCCGGCAGCGCACGCCGCATGGAACAGGGTCAAGCCCGTCACATTCACGCGGCTGGTGTTCATGGTGATGAAGGCCGCGGCCTGTTCGGCAATGGTCTTCTTCTCACCGATCAGGCAGGGCAGCTCCGTGATTGCCGGGATCAGCCACGCCGCCCTGGTGGTGTGCCCACCGTCGATCACAGCATAGGTCCCATCATCCTTCGGGCTCACGCGCGGCGGCACGAAGTTGTCCCAGTTCCACCCCTCGATCATGGTGCGGATCAGCTTGAGCGACGCGCGCGTGTTCAGCAGGCGCTGGTATGTGGGCTCAATGAAGAGGAGGGACTTGTCGATGTTCACCAGCTTGGGCGGCCTGCCCATGCCGGTGGCCGGCACGATGTCGCTCATGCCGGGCTGTTCTAACAGGTCGTCGATGATCTGTTTCTGCTTCGGCCACTTGATGTCCTTCGGTGACCACGATGCCTTCATGGCTGCCGCGCTTATGAATTTCGCACCCATGTGTCTGTCCTCATGAAAAAGGGGACGGAGCATTGCGCTCGCGTCCCCATGATGGTGTCAGTGTGTCTTGCTCTTGGTCGGCACGCACAGCATGTCGAAACGCGCCATCGTCACGCAGGCCTCGCGCATTTCAACGAGGTCTGTGACTTTCCCCTTCGCATCGCGCTTGATGTCGAAGTTCTTCCAGGTGATTCCGTCGCCGTCGCCGGCCCCGATCATGACCACCTCTTTGCGCTCGGCCGACTGTGACGCACGGTGCCCGGCCTTGGTCAGCTCCTCCGCCTTGCGCACCGCGTCCTTGGCCGTCGATCCCTTGGGCAGCGTGTGCCGCGTCACCCAGGCCTCGCTCGTCACGATGAAGGCCTCGACCCCGTGCGTCTGGAACAGGACCCGCACCTGCGCAAGCGCCGCGTCCTTCGCCTCGTCGCCATAGCCCCATGCGTCATTCAGGTCCATGGCGACCATGCCATGCTCGGGCGAGAAGCCGACCACCTGGATCCGTATCTCGCCCTTGTTGCGCATGCTGTCGCGCGCGGCCCTGACGCCGGCCTCCATCATTTCGTCCTTCGTGATCCCCATCGGGTGTCCTTTCGCATGGTGGTGGCCCGCCTGCCGGCAGGCCGCCCCCGGTCAGTGTTGTGGGTTGGTGGCTTGGTCGACCAGCTCACGCACCTGCGCGGCCAGCCTGCGATCCGGCGCAGCACGCCGCACCAGCTCACGCAGGCCAGACGCCAGGGCATGCGGGCTCATGCCCATGCGCAGCACCACGTCCTTCATGCTCATGTCGCTCAGCGCCATGGCCTCCAGCGCCTCCAGCAACGCATCGTCCCAGGCCACCCGCGTGGAGCCCGTGGTGCCGAGCCGCCATGCATACTGCTGCGCCATGCTGTAGAGCCTGTCTTTGCTGCATCCCAACCGCTGAGCCATCTTGCTCACGGTGATGCCCGGCTCCTCCGCGAGCACCGCTTCCGCCCGTGCCCGCAGCTCCTCCCTGCCCTCCGTCATGCCTTCCCTCCTGCCCCTAGGGCACCTAGGGCACCTAGGGCCTCGGCCTCGCGCAACACCCGTCGCGCCACGATCTCCTGCCCGACGTTGGCAAAGGGCTCCTCCGGGTTCGGGTGCAGCACCGCGCGCAACGCCGTCACGAGCCCATCGTGCAGGTTCACGCGCGCGACGACGCCATACGCAAGCGTCCGGTCCATGTCACTTGCGTCTGTGTCCGGGCAGCCCATCAGCCCAACGCACACCCCGTTGGCGTCGAGCATTTCCGCGTGGTCGTTCGCTGCCCATGGCAGCGGGTGGGGCATGGTGGTGGGACCGCCACGCTTAGAGCGATTGCTGCGCTCACGCTTGCCGCTCATGCCTGTGCCTCCTTCCTCATGCCCGCCTCATGTGCACCAGCCCCATGCCAGTACCCCATCTGTGCGTGCATAGTTGCCTGCCTCTTTTGCGGGATGCAAGCGCTACCATCGCGCCTGCATCCCCGTTTCCACATGCCGGTTCCTAGTCGAAAGGTTTAGACGCCAACTCCGCCTTGACCTGCGTCAGGCCCCACAGCCGGTCGAGCCGTCGCGTCCTGGCGCGTTGCTCCTCCATGCACTCGCCTGCCTCCACGCCGTCGGCATTCAGACAGCGCAGCACCCCCAGCTTTTTGGCCGCAGTCGTGGTGTCGCCACGCTCCAGCGCAGCGAAGCACTCGCGCGCCACATGGTCGAAATACGAGGGGACCTTCATTTGCGGCCGCCTTTCCCCTTGCCCTTGCTGTCCTTGCCCTTCGGCGTGCAGGCCTCCAGCGCCGCCTCCGCGCTCACGCCAGAGCGCAGGCACATCGTCGCCGCCTTCAGCCGACGGCTGGCCTCGGCCAAGCGGCCCTTGTCCTTGGTGCGGAGCGCGAACACGCATTCGTCGCGCAGGGAGGCGATCACGCCGTCCATCACAGTGGCGTCCATGGGGTGCATCCTTTCAGGTTGTGGGTTGTGGGCTGTCGGGTGGGTGGGAGCGGCGCCCATGCGCCGCCCCCGTGTGCATCACGCCTTGGCCTGGGCCAGCTTGTTCGTGACCGTCTCCAGCAGGGCCAGCAGATCGGCTTGGCTCTTGCCGGCCAGCAGGTCCTGCGCGGCCTCGGGCTGCGCCTTCGCCTTCGCCTTGGCGGCACGCTGGCGCACCGTCGGGACCGGCGCCGCCGTCGCCGCCTCGGCCTCCGGCGCACGCCCCGCATGCACCAGGGCACTGTGCAGGGCCTTGCGGGCACGGCCGATCCGGCCCTCGTCCCCCGTCGCCATGGCCTTGCGCAGGTTCGCCTCACACAGGCGCACCGTCGCCTCACGCTGGGCCGGCGAGCGCGGCTTGGCAGCGGGCTCGGCCGCAACCGGCGCCGCAACGGTCTGGCGCTTGGCCTTGCCCTTCGGGGCCTCAGTCACGCCAGCCGACAGGAAGGCGGCAGCCGTCTCGGGCAGCGGGAGCGTCGCCTGCACCTGCGCCTTGCGGCCCTTGGCGGGCTGCGATGCGACCGGCACCGGAACCGCCGGGATCGACTTCACGTCCGTGGTGCTCGCGGGCTTCCAGCCGGCGTACACGGCACCGCGACCCCCCTTCCCCTCGTTCGTCGGGGCGACACGGGGAGCGCGCAGCTCGAAGGCGCAGGTGTGCTGGTCCACGAACGTGACCTGGGCCAGCTTCCCGCTCCACTTGACGGCGAAGGCCGAGCCATTGGTCCACAGCGGCCGGTTCTTTTCGGCGGTCTTGCTGCCGTTGGCAGCGACGGCGATCACGGTCACGGTGGTGTTCAGGTAGTGGGACATGGGGTGCGTCCTTTCGGGGTTGGGCCGACCGTGATTGGCCGGCATCCCGCTTCCCCCTTTCCCCTCCGGGGAATCGTGTGGGTGGGTGTGAAGCGAGAGCGGGACCGGCCTGACCACCACGGCCAGGGCATCAATCGGTCCCAGCCTTCTTCCCCCTTTCCCCTCCGGGGAATGGCGCGCGCGCGTGTGGGACGACCCGTCCGGGCGATGGGTGCAGGTTGCATGCGGGATGCATGCGAGCGAGCGATGGCCGGGAACGAACGGGGCGGAAATTCGAATTATCCAGGCGGCAGCCACCTCTCAGCGGTCGCTGAGAACCTGGAGTTGTGCAATCGGTTATTCAGGGCTCTACTGCCGGAGGCAGTAGCGGCGATGCGCGGCGAGAAGCCGTGGACGCCCTCGCAAACTCGCCTGTTCTGCGCCCTCATGGACCGGGCTGCCCCCTCCATGAGTGTGAGCTTCGCTCACATTCGGCATTCGTCGGACAATCCCCGCGACCTATCGGTCGAGGAGCTGGAGGCCATTGCAGCCGGTCAGTCCCCTAACAGGGGAGTTGACCAAACGGCTAACGCATTGGAATTGCAGGGATTTTCTGAGGCCGACGGCGACACTGTGACGGCGCAGTCCGCGGCACACGACGCGCGGTTGTCTGTCGCGCCCGTCGCCCACTCGCGCGACGTGCATGCCGCACCCACCCCCACCCCCCTGTCCGCGCAGGCCGGGGGCGTAGGGGCCGCCCCGCCGACGACGTGTCGCGATGTTCTACCTCCCCGGCACCCCGACACCAGCGACCATTTTCAAAACGTCCCTACCACCAATGATCTGCGCGCCTTCATCGCCGCCCTTCCGCCCGAGCCCCACCAGGGGCCGGCCTTCCTCCATGCCCCTCACGTCCCGCGTGGCTCGCGCGATCCCCGCCTGCTGCCCGATCCCCCTGCCGGCCCGCCCCACCGCTTCAAGGTGCTGACCCCCGGCAACTCCATCCTCTACGTGGCGGACCTCCGCGAGTTCGCGCGCACCCATGGCCTCGACCACAAGCGCCTCTCGACCCTCGCGACTGCCCACGCCCGCAACCCGTCCCGCGCGCCCTCCGCGCACAAGGGCTATATCCCGGTGGACACCCAATGCCCCTGACGCCCGCCGAAGCGGCAGCCCACCTCCTCGCGATCCGCGCCGCCCAATCCTCTTTCCTGGGCTTCGTCCGCCTGATGCATCCCGAGTGGGACCTTCAGCCCCACCACCTGGAGATCATCGAAACCCTCGACCTCCTGGAGAAGGGCGAGCTGCGCAACCCGGCCGGCGAGCTGATCACCCGCATCATGGTCAACATGCCGCCGCGCCACGGCAAGTCGGCGCTGATCACCACCCTGTTCGTGGTCTACTACCTCTCCCGCCACCCGACCCGCCATGTGCTGTCGTCCAGCTATGCCGACGCCCTGGCGAAGAAGTTCGGCAACGATATCCGCGGCTATCTGGAGCGCCCCGAGCTGCGGCAGGCCTACCCGGACCTCGCCCTGCGTGCCGATGCCCGCGCCAAGAACGAATGGTCGACCACCTCCGGCGGCTCCTATTACGGCGTCGGCATCGGCGGCTCCACCACCGGCAAGCCGGCCAACCTGCTGCTGATTGACGACCCGGTGAAGAACCGCACCGAGGCCGAGAGCGCGACCTACCGCGACCGTGTGTGGGATATGTACGTGGGGTCGCTCGCCAATCGTAAGGAACCCTCCAACGACGACGGCAGCGTGCCCATCGAAATCGTGGTCATGACCCGCTGGCACCCCGACGACCTGGGCGGCCGGCTTCAGGCCTCCCCGGAGTGGGCCGGCGGCCTGTGGCACCACCTGCGCCAGCCCGCCCTCACCGAGCTGGCTGACGGAACCCTGCGCGCGCTCTGGCCGGAACGATTCCCCGTGTCGGAGCTGCTGCTGCACAAGCAACGATCGGGCCGCGACTTTGAGGCCCTGTACCAGCAGAACCCCGTCGTCCAGGGCGGCAACCTGATCAAGTCCGACTGGTGGCAGCGCTACGACCCGAACGAATATGCGGACCACGCCTACCAGTCCCTGATCATCGCGGCCGACACCGCGTTCAAGAAGACCGAGCAGGCCGACTTCAGCGTCTTCCTCATCGCCGGCCTCACGGCCGGCGGCGACATTCACCTCCTCGATCTCCTCCGCCTCAAGCTGGAGTTCCCCGAGCTGAAGCGGCGGGCCATCAGCCTGAACGCCCTCTGGCGCGGCCGAGGCCTGCGCGGCCTCTACATCGAAGACAAGGCCTCCGGTCAGTCCCTGATCCAGGAGCTGAAAACCCAATCGGGCATCAGCGTGATCGCGCACAAGGTCGTGAACGACAAGGTGGCGCGCGTGAACGCGGTCCTCCCCCTGATCGAAGGCGGGCGGGTGTTCCTGCCCTCCTTCGCGCCGTGGCTGGAGGCGTTCGAAGAGGAATGCGGCCAGTTCCCCGCCTCCGCCCACGACGACCAAGTGGACGCCCTGTCCCTCGCCCTCGACGTGCTCTCGCGCCAGACGGTCATGCCCGGCGCCATGGCCTTCGATCCGACCCGCTCCCTCAACTCGCAGGGGTGGGCTGTCGCGCAGGCCATGCACCAGCCGCTCCACAAGGACCCCTTCCAATGGGGCTCCCTCAACTCCCCCACCCTGCCCAAAGCCTTGGGCGATTTCTGAAGGAACTCCCCCCGTGGACAACCAGCACCGCCAGATCAAGGGCTACCGCGACCTGTCGCAGATGGAGATCGACGCGATGAACGCGCTGAAGGCCAAGGCCGAAGAGGTGCGCGAGCTGCTGGACACCATCGCCGCGATCCCCGGCGTGGACGGCCGGTGGCTGTCGATTGGCCGCACCGACCTCCAGAAGGGCTTCATGGCCGCGATCCGCGGCGTTGCCCGACCGGAGACGTTCTGATGCTCCCGGCCGAGCGCGCATTCAGCCTGATCGGCGCCCTGCCCGCCTCGATCCGCGTGGGGCCGTTCGATTTCGAGATCCTGAAGATGGACCCCATGCGGGCGTCGGCCGAGCGCAAGTTCGGCTTCTTCAGCGCCGTGGAACAGCAGATCGCCATCCAGGCCGACATGGCCACCCCGTTCAAGGCGGCCGACACGCTGATCCACGAAATCAACCACGCCATCTTTTGGGCCTACGGGATTGAGGACGCCGACGCGGAGGAGCGCACCGTCTCCGCCCTCGCGACCGCGTGGGTTCAGGTCTACCGGGACAACCCCTGGCTCCTGGAATGGATCGGCGCCGCGGTAAAGTCTTAACTCTTGCGTTCCGGCATCGCTTGTGTCTCGACTGTATATCACCCCGAAGTCGGGTGAGCAGCGGAGCGCAAGCGATGATCATCACCGTGGGCAACACCAAAGGCGGCGTCGGGAAGACCACCGTCGCCACCAACCTCGCGATCCACCACGCCAATGCCGGCGGCGACGTGCTGCTGGTGGACGGCGACGAACAGGGCAGCGCCGCGACCTTCACGGAGCTGCGCGCCTCCGGCCGGCCTGACCGCAATCCCGGCTATACCTGCGTCCGATTGGAAGGCGCCGCCCTGCGCACACAGGTGCGGGCGCTCACGCCGAAGTACGACACCATCATCATCGACGTGGGCGGCCAGAACACCGGATCCCTGCGCGCGGCACTGACCGTCTCGCACGCCGTCCTGATCCCCGTCCAGCCGCGGACCCTCGACGTGTGGGCAACCGACCAGATCGTGGAGCTGGTGGGAGAGGCCCGCGCCGTGAACCCCGAGCTGCGGGCTCTCGCCTTCGTCAACCTCGCGGACCCGCAGGGCCTCGCCGGCAAGGACAACCGGGACACCCTCGCCGCCCTGCGCGACACGGCCGGCATCGAGGCCCTGGACGCCATGCTCGTGCGCCGCAAGAGCTTCGCCAACGCCATCGCCGCCGGCCTGGGCGTGACCGAGCAGGTGGGCCGGGACCGCGACGCGCGCGCCGTGGAGGAGCTGCTGGCCCTGGTGGCTGCGGTCTGATACACACACGGTATCGGAGGAGCATCACATGGCTATCGCAAAGAAACCAAAGCCCGCCCCTGCCAGCGACGCCGCGGCCGAGGCCTTCATCAGCGGCAAGGACACGCCCGCCCCGGCGCCGGAGCCGGAGCCCACCGGCCGCAAACAGGTGATGATCCGCTTCGATCCGGTGCTGCTGGAGCGGGTGGACAAGGCGGCCAAGCGCTCCGGCATCAGCCGCTCGTCGTGGGTGCAGTATCAGCTCAACAAGGCATTGGAGGACATGGGACTATGAAGATGCGCGCTGAACAGATCGAACGCGAAGAGGCCGAGCTGACGGCCGAGCTGGACCGGCGGATCGCCGCGGCGGCCGAGCTGGACGGGGAGGGCGCCGAGCTGCTGGGCTACGATGTCCGCGCCGCCGGCCGCTTCAAACACCGCAAGGTGCAGCCCTACGCCGAGGAGGACCCGCGCCACGCCCGCTTCGCCAAGGGGCAGGCGGACGCTCTGGCGGAAATCCGCGAGCGCATCGCCCGGAACGACAGCCTGCTGGGCAAGCTGGGTGCAATGGACCCCGACGACGAACCGAAAGCTGGTTGATAGCGGGAAGCCATCACCCCGCTATGCAACCGATATACAACCGCAGCCGTCAGCGCGGGCACTCCCAACGCCAGTAGCAGCTCTGGCCGCTGGCGTCACAGATGCAGATCGGCGTGCAGTTCATGGTGTTCACCGTGCCCATCGGCGGGAAGCCGCATTGCTGGGCGACGGCGGGACCGGCCAGGGTCAGGATCAGGGCGGCAAGGGCGATACGGAACACGGTTACCTCCTTCAATGGGGGTGCCATCGTCCGATCCCCCGCCGCCACTGTCCATCGGCTTCTCCGGCTTAACGCAATCGGGTAGCAATCGCAGCGATATGCATCCGATACACAACCGCTATTCAGACGCCATCCGTTCCTCTGCGTCGAGCCTAACCCGCTGCTGGATCAGCTCCGCCGCCATCATCAGGTTGCGCGCGAGCGCGGTCAGCTCCCACGCCTCGCTCGTGGACACCTCCACCGTCACCCGCTCCCCGTCGATCCGCAGGCCCGGCATGTCGGCAAGGTTCGCCCACCCGGCTGCGATGCTCCGCCGCTCGGCCTCCCGCCTGCGCGCCGCCCGCCGCTTAGTCGCGGCGCTGCGTCGCTTGGCCGCCACCGCCTCATCCTGAACCACCGTCCGGCCGGCCGGCGTGATCCGCCACGCCTTCCCGCCCCGCGGCCCGGTGGCCGGCTCGATCCACCCGAGCCGCACCAGCTCCCCGAGCGTCTGGTCAATCCACTCCCGGCTGGAGCGCAGATAGGCCCGCCTCGCATCCACCAGCAGGCGGGACGGCACGGCGCTGTGCGGCACCTGTTCCGCGCCGTCGTGGAACAGCGCGAGCATTTCGTGGAGCTGGCTCATGGGGCCTCCTTTCCCGGCGTCAGCATAGCACGACGCGGACGACCGGCCGGCGGATTGGACCTACACCGGAGCCATGAGCGCTCCATCCTACCGCACCGATCAGAGCCCGTTCCCGGATGCCGGGGTCATCATTGACCTCTCCGACCGCGTGGACGCGCTCATGGGCTACCAGGACCTCTCCGACACGCTGAGTGCCGAGGAGGAAACCAAGCTGGTCCAGTATCTGAAGCAATGCCTTCAGATGAGCTACGACAAGGTGTCGCGCCGATATTCGCACTGGCGCGAGGCCGACCGGGCGCACGACGTTTGGGTGCCGCCCGACGCCACGAAGTTCCGGGAGAAGGTGGTGATCGCGGACACGCGCGCGATTTCCGACACGGTGCTGACCTACCTGATGGCGGCGCTCGCCGGCCGCAATCCCATGTTCCAGCTTGAAGGCATGTCGCGCAAGTCGCGCCGTGCCGCCGCCGTGTTGGAGCGCGTGCTGCACATGCAGCTCCGCCGCGGTGCCGGCGAGGCGCGGATCGCGCAGCTCCTGCTGGACTGCGTGCGCTACGGCTTCAGCCCGACCAAGCTGCATTGGGATGCGAAGCGGAACACCAACGTCCTGGTCAATTTCGACCCGAGAAGGTGCTTCCCGGATCCGCGCGTCAATTGGGGCGATTGGGAGAACGCCAGCTTCATCGGCTTCGTCTCGACCACGAGCTTCAATGCGCTCTACGCCAGCAACCTCTATCCGAAGCTGAAGAAGTACCCGGCCCTGCGGTATCGGCTGGCCTCGCCCATGGCCGGATGGGACTGCCACCAGTTCGCCAAGGAAGAGGGCAGGGGCTACAACATCGACCCGCTTCAGCCGTCCGACCGCGCCGACACGCACCAGTATTTCAGCCTGGGCGACGCGCGCGTGGTGGACGAGGTGTGGCTGCGCCTGTGCGGCTACGAGATTGGCATCCCGCAGCTCGATCAGGTCTGGATGGTCGCCACCATCCTGGACGAACAGGTCTGCATCCGGCTCCAGCTCAACCCCTACGGCGCGCACTTCCCCTGCGTGATCGGCGGCCTCTACAACGACAGCAACAAGACCTTCTCGCAGAGCCTCTACGATCTGCTGCTGCCGCTGCACGACATCGCGACGTGGCTCCTCCGCTCGCGCGTGGACAACGTGCAGGCCGCGCTGAACAACCTGATCTTTGCCGACCCGACGCAGGTGGTGATCCCCGACCTGATCGACCGCAACCCGTGGGGCGTCGTGCGCACCATGCCGGGCGTGAAGCCGGGCGAGGGCGTCTTCATCGCGCAGGTGCCCGACGTGACGCGCGGCCACTGGAACGACATCGCCGCCCTGTCCGACCTGAAGCAGCGGGTTTCGGCCGCGTCGGACGCGCAGCAGGGCATGCCCACCGCCGACGGCGTGCGCACCGCCACGGAAATCCAGCGCCTGACGCAGCTCGGCAGCCAGCGGCTTGGCGTCTTGTCGCGCGTCCTGTCCGCCACGACGATCCGCCCGCTCGTGGGCCAGATGGTTGGCAACATTCAGGACAGCATCAACTATTCGGGGTCTGTGAAAATCGACCCTTACTCGCTGCCGTCTCTGTTGTCAGACGCTGTGAAGGACGACTATTTGGACTTCCAAGTAGGCGACTTGCAGGGCGAGATTGATTACTTGATTGTCGACGGTACGCTTCCGGTGGAGCCCATGCGCAACGCCGAAACCTGGATGAACATGCTCCAGGTGCTCAACCAAACCGGCTTGTTGATGGAATACAAGGGCGGGCTCATTGCCGAGGAAGCGATCCGGTCGATGGGCATTTCCGACCTGGACCGCTTCCGGGTGAGCAAGCAGGAGCAGCAGCAGCCCACGCCTGCGCAGCAGATGATGCTCATGGAGAAGATGCGCGGCGCCAACGTGATGCCCGCCGATCAGGTGCAGCGCGAGGCCGAGCGCGGAAATCTCGTGCCGATGCAGCAGCGGGGATAAGGGGGCGGACAGATGGCACAGACCAGGGTCAATTCGAAGCAGGTGCGCCTCGTCAGCACGGCGAGCGGCACGCACGATCTGAGCAACTATCTCTCGGCGGCCGAGCGCGGCGGCAAGACGCTGGGCCAGCTCATGACGCTGCTGGTCAACGCCGACGGCACGGCGAAGTCCAACACGCAGTTCCGGCTGAACGCGGCCGGCGACGGCTACGAGGTGTCGAGCGACGGCGCCACTTGGACCAACCTGGGCTCGCTGGGCGGGCTCGTGAACGCGGCCAAGGCCTGGGCAGAGGGCGGGGCGGAGGTGCCGAGCGGTCACAAGTCGGCCAAGGAATACGCCGATCTGGCGAAGCAATGGCGCGATCAGGCTGAAGGCTTCGCGCAGCAGACCTCCGGGGGCGGCGGCGGCGCCGCTGCCAACGATCTGGCGACGCTCGCCGGTCGCGAGCCGGATCTGGACTTGCTGCTGCTGGCCGAGGCCGGCCTGCCGCCCGGCTGGTTCCGCCGCGACAGCGCCGCCACGGTGGCCGAGGTGGCTGATATCACCAAGCCGGCCATCATCACGCCCTACGCCGCCGGCCGCCCGCGCTTCCTGGCCGGCGCCGGGGGCATCGGCCGCGGCCTGCTGATCGAACCGAGCCGGACCAACTTCGTCCTGAACAGCGGCGCGCTCGTGGCGCAGTCGATCACCCTCCAGCCCGGCACCTATACGGCGCGCGTGTGGGGCCAGTCCTCCGGCGTCAGCCTCACGGGCGCGCCCGGTGGCGACTTCGTGCTGTCCAACACGCCGCAGACCTTCGTGGTTGCGGCCACAGCGGTGGTGGAAATCACCGTGGCGCAGGGCGCCGTCGTGCCGCGGGCGATCCAGATCGAGGACGGCCCCTACGCCACCAGCTACATTGCGACCGGGACCGAGCCCGTCACGCGCGCGGCGGACGAGCTGGCGCCGCCGTCGGCGCCGTGGCTCAACTCGACCGAGGGCACGATCTTCGCGGAGTTCGCAGTCGACGACTTCGCCACGGGCGCCATCAGCGGCGTGCCGGTGAGCCAGCATGTCGTCTTCGAGCTGGACGACGGCAGCCAGTCCAACGGCTATTTCGGCGGCAAGAACGGCGCCGGCACGATCTGGACCGCGGTCAAGGATCAGGCCGTGCTCGCGTCGGGCGTCGGCGCGCTGACCAAGGGCACCACCATCCGCGTGGCTCTGTCCTACGCCGCCGGCCGCCAGCTCGTGTCGCAAGGCGGGACGACGATCGGGACGGCCACCGCCGCCGGCCCCATGCCGGCGATCACCCGTGTGATGCTCGGCCGCGCGCCCGTCGCCGGCTCCCACCTGAACGGCCCGTTGCGCCGCTTCGCCTATTGGCGGACGGCGAGGGACGAGGCGCACCTGAATGCCATGACCCTTTCCTCTGTTTCTGCGTGAGGCCCCTGCCATGACCTTCGCCACGAACAACAGGCCCGGCCTCATGGGACCGGCCCACGTCTCCTTTCTGGAGCGCCTGGTTACCTCCTCCGCCGTGGCGCCGACGCCGAACGAGGACAGCACGCTCGGCTACTTCATCGGCTGCCGCTGGTATCGCGCCAACGGGCAGGAGTATGTGTGCCGCGACGCGACGCCGGCCAACGCGCGGTGGGTGCTGGTCAGCTACGCCTCGACCACCGACCCGGTGCCGCCGCCCGACACCACCGACCCGGACGAGCCCGACACCCAGCCGCCGCCGACCACGGCGCTGACCGGCGGGTTCACGACCTCGCTCAACCAGATCCTTGACGGCAGCGGCAACAAGATCCGGTTCACGGGCGTCAACATCGTGGGCCTGTCCGGCCCCAACCGGATCTTCGTCGGCTACACCGCGCGCACCTACAAGGAACAGCTCTCGCAGATCAGGGAGCTGGGCTTCAACGCGATCCGCCTGCCGCTCTCCGACGAGTTCATCACCTCGACCGAGCGCTATGCCTTCGACCGGGTGGGCCGGGCCAGCGACATGGTGGGCAAGACGCCGCTTGAGCACCTGGACCAGATCATCAACCACTGCGACAGCATCGGCCTCTACGTCCTGCTTGATCACCACTCGTCCAACCGCGAGGGTATCAATGGTGAATGGGGCATGCAAAAAAACGGCCTTTGGTACGAAACGAGGTCCGATTTCGGGCGCCGGCTGTGGACCACTGAAGAGTGGATCCAGAATTGGGTGACCCTCGCCACGCGCTACAAGGGCCGGGGCATCATCATCGGCGCCGACCTGCACAACGAGCCCTCGCAGAAGGTGCAGGATTCGCCGTATGTGGCCGGCGCCGCCTGGGGCGGCGGCAACCCCGCGCATGATTGGGCGCTCGCGGCCGAGCGCTGCGCGCACGCCATTCTGACGGCAAATCCTGACTGGCTGATCGTGGTAGAAGGGGTGTCTTATGACACCAACGGCGCCTGGGGTGAGGACGGTTTCGGCGGCCCCGGCACCAACCTGGGCGGCTACAACGTCCGCCCGCTCAAGCTGACCCGCACCGACGCCAACGGCCAGACGGTCGCGGTCAACAACAAGCTGGTCCTCTCCGCCCACCCCTACGGGCCGGAGCTGGGATACTGGCACCGCTACACCGCCGAGTATGGGTTCCCGGACAGCCTGCCGCAGACCTGGGAAGGTGCGGTGGTGACCGACGCGAAGGGCACCCGGTTCAAGGGCTTTTGGGCCGACAAGTATTGGAACAAGCAGACCCCGATGATCTGCGGCGAGTTCGGCATCCGCTACACCACCAGCACCGCGGACTCGATCACCTACGAGACGCGGCTGCTGAAGTACATGAGCGGCATCCGCGACCCGTCGGGCAACACCAGCTCGCTCGTTGGTGACGACAAGGGCATGAGCTGGTTCCGGTGGGAGTGGACCGACAACAGCGACGACACGCTGGGCATCGTGAAGACGACGGATTTCACCACCGTCAACCATGAGCGCTACGACCCGCTCGTGCCTCACCTGTTCACGGGCACCATCGTGAAGCCCGGCACCGGCACCGGGGGCGGAGGCTCCACGCCGTCTCCGCCTCCGCCGCCGCCGGAGACGCCGCCCGCGGGCACCGTCTTCGTGTCCCAGGACTTCGCGTCGGCCATGGCGCCCTTCTCGCACCGGGGCACCAGCGGCTCTACGACCGTGGTCAACGGCAAGCTGGAGGTGGTGCAGGCCGCCGCTTACAACGCCACGGTGGGCGCCTGGATCACCAACCTGACCCCCGGCGTCGCCTACGATCTGCGGATCAGCCTGACTGCGCCCAGCGGCGGGCAGGTGACGGTGAATGCCTACAACGCGAACAGCGACTACCAGACCAAGCTGGTCACGCAGGCCCACACCACCACCACGGAAGCCGCTTACGTCCTGCGCTTCATCGGACCTCCGGGCGGAACCATGGATCTGCAAATCGTCGCCAACATGGCCGGCACCTTCTACGTCGACACCTTCTCGATCACGGTTGGTTGACGCGGACGACCGGCAGGCCGGCGCGCGGCAGGATGGGGTCATGAGCATCGACCCCACCCACGCGCTCCGGCTGCTGGCCGACCTTCAGGCCTCCGACGGATGGAAGTTCCTCGTGCAGATCATGGAGGACGAAATGGTCGCGGCTGCCCGTCAGCTCGCCACCCATCGCGCCATGACCATGGACGAAATCCACTTCCGGCGCGGCGCCATTTGGGCCGCCGAGCAGCTCGTGAACCTCCCCGGCCGCCTCGCCCCGATTTACGAGACTGAGGCCGCCATCCAGAAAGCAAGCGCCGCTTCGGCCGCGCACAAGGACACCGACGCATGAACGACGTTCCGCAAGACGTGATGGACATCGCCGCCGACTATCTCGGCCCGGCCCCCCAGGCTCCCGCCTCGGCGCCGGCACCGGCCGGCATGGGCGGCGAGCTGGAGGGGCCGGCAGAGCCCGGCGGCGACAACGCGCGCGAGGAAGCCGGCGAACGGCGCCAAGCGGCCAAGTCCAGCCCGGAGGACGCGGCGATCACGGCCGGCGCCCCGAATGACGACGCCGACGCGGTGGCCTACGAGATTGATTTCGGGGAGACGGCCGGCGGCAAGCGCAAGCTCTCGCCCCAGCAGATCAAGTCCACCTTCGAACGCTACTCGGCCCTGAACCAGCGCCACGCCACGCTGAAGCCGGGCATCGAGCTGATGCAGGCGCTGATCGACAAGAGCGGCCAGCCGCCCGAAGCGGTGACCGCCTTCCTGATCGACGCGCTGAAGGGGAAGATCGACAAGGGCACAGGCACCACGGGCGGCCAGGACCCGGCCAAGGGCGAGGGCGCGCCCGGCGGCGCCCATCCGTTCGATCCCACCGCGCTCGATGCGTGGGAGAAGGAGAACGCCGTCACCCTGCCGCCCGGCTACAAGGAAGGCGCCGGCACCATCGCCGCCCTTCAGCGGCAGGTGGGCGAGCTGAGCGGCATGCTTCAGCAGGTGCTGGGCCAGGGCGCCGGCATGGTCGATGCGAGCCGGCAGGCGATGCAGCAGGCCACCGGCATGCAGACCAACGCGCTGCGCGCCGCCATCGGCCAGAACCTGGGCGCGGCTCAGATGAAGTACCAGCTCCCCGACGACAGCCAGAACGACTTCCTGTCCTTCGCGGCCGAGCGCGGCTTCACGATGGAGGACTTCGTGGATCCGACCCTCACCGACAAGGTGGTGGGCGACTTCTCTGCCGTGCGCTCCACCCCGGAAATGGAGCGGCTGCGCGGCATCCATCAGCGCCGACAAGCCTTCACGGGCGGGATCGGCAGCGCCCCCTCCGCAGGTGGCACCAAGCCCAAGGGCGGTGGGGACGAAGAGTTCGCCAGCATGCTGGATCACGTCTACAGCAAGCGGTGACAGAGGCCCCACGCGGGGCGTTTCCTCCCACGGGAACTTAGGCGGTTGCGTATTTGGAAATACGCACCGCCTTTTTTATGGGACACAACCAGGAGGCAACTTTAAGGCAACCAAGCGAACGAGCCGCTTCTGCCGCCACCCCGAGGGGTCGCCGCTCCGCAGCCGCTCCGTCCGCGACGGACAGCCGAAGGCCATGAGCCCCAAGGGGGCTCGGACGTCATCGCAACCCCTCGCACTGATGGAGTTCTCTCATGGGCAACGCGATCCTGGGCCTGCGCGGCACCGGCCAGTTCAGCACCGACTTCCGCCCGACCAACTACCGCGAGCTGTATACGCTGCTGGAGCCGAACGGCACCGCGCCGCTCAACGCTCTGCTGGCCATGTCGAAGTCGGAGCAGGTGGACGATCCGAAATTTAATCATTTCTTGGACGAGCTGCCGGATCGTGTCGTGACGATCAGCAACGCCGCCGGCTACGCCGCGGGCGTCACTTCGCTGACCATCGCCGCGTCGGGCAACGCCGGCTTCATCACCAAAAATACGGTTTTGGTGAACGCCCGCACGAACGAAGTGATGCAGGTCACGGCCGACACCACCGACACCACGCTGACCGTCATCCGCAACGTCGGCGGCACCAACCTCGCCATCCTGGACGCCGACAAGCTGGTGATCGCCGGCTCGGCCAACCCTGAAGGCGGCGATGTCGGCACGCCCGTGTCGTTCGATCCGACCCTGGATTACAACTACACGCAGATTTTCCGTACTCCCTTCAGCGTGTCCAACACCCTGAAGAACACCTACACCCGCACGGGCGACAAGGAAAAGGAGTACAAGGAAAAGGCGCTGAAGCTGCACATGCAGGACATCGAGCGCGCGTTCATTTTCGGCCGCCGGGCCGAGGTCAACGGCACTTCCTCGCAGCCGACGCGCTACACGGGCGGTCTGATGACCATGATCCCGAACGTCGTGGACGTGGGCGCCGCCACCACCCCCGGCGTGATGACGGAAAAGGACTTCGACCGGACGCTGATCGAGAACATCTTCGCCTACGGCTCCAAGCAGAAGATCGCCTTCTGCGGCCCGCGCATCGCCTCCAACATGATGGAGATTGCGAAGAACCGCTGGCAGCCGACGCAGATTTCCACGGGCGCCTACGGCGTGTCCTTCACCGGCTACGCCACCTTTGCCGGCGATCTGCTGGTCTACCTGCACCCGCAGTTCCGCCAGCTCCCCGGCATGGACAGCACCATGCTGATCCTGGATCTGCCGCAGCTCCGCTACCGCTACCTCGCCAACCGCGACACCAAGCTGCTGCCGAACCGACAGGGCAACGGCGCCGACGGCGTGACGCACGAGTACCTGACCGAGGCCGGCCTGGAAATGACGCAGAGCAAGGTCCACACCATCGTCAAGGGCTGGACCAAGGTCAGCTAACGGACGCATAGCGTTCGTATATCGGTTGCATAGACGACCGATATTTATGTGATAGCGGGGCGCCTCACGGGGCGCCCCGTTCTCGTGAGGGACGACCGGCCTCCCGATCTGGCGCACCCTCGCCCGGATCAACCGAGGAGTTCCCGCATGTCCCGTGTCACCGTCGGCGGCGCCAGCACCGGCACCGCGCGCGCCCGTACCGAAGCCGACGAGGCCGAGGCCGCCACCCCGGCGAAGAAGGTCAAGGCCACCCCGGCGCCCGCCGGCACCGTGCGCTTCCACACCCTCCTGCGCGAGAGCGTGCCCTTTGACCTCTACGTGGACGGCACCTGCATCGTCGGCGCCTGGAACACCGGCAAGACGGCGGTGGAGTGGGCGGTCCCGGCCGACCTCGCGGACAACATCGACCGGCACCACTACGTCGTGACCGGCCGCATCGGGCGCGCGGAGTAACCGTCATGCAGCCGTCGCTCAGCCCTCACATCGCAGACGACTTCTCGCCCCTGGACGAGCTGGCGCGGCGCGCCTTCCGTCGCTACGGCGAGATGAACCCGGCGTCGATCAGCGGCGAGGCGGCGGCGCTGATGCTCGACCTGTCGCAGCAGGTGGTCGATGATTTCAACGAGCACCCGCTGCGCTCCGGCGACCGGCTGCCCTACTACACCCATGAGACGGATCGCCGGCCGATCCCCGACGCCATCGTGCAGTCGGGCCTGCTGGCCTATTACGCCGTGCAGCAGGACAGCGGGAAGGCGACGGGCTACCTGAAGCTCTACTTCCACACCCTCAACCGCACGCTGAACGGCCTGACCAATCCCGACAACAAGCGCCCCGAGCTGCGGGCCTATGATCGGGAGGGCGGCCGGTGACGGATCATTCCAAGGCGCCTGCCGGCGTCCAGCTTCGGACCAACGCCTATGAAGACTTCAGCGGCTTGGATGCGACGCGCGATAAAAACAGCCTGGATATCGGAAAGGGGCAGCCGCTCCTCGCGCTCGACAACGCCTTTTGCGATTGGCGCGGGCAGATTGTCCGCGACCCTGGCGCGAACAAGGTGGCGGGCGGCGAAGGCCTGATCCGCTGCGTCACCTTCGCGACGCGCGACACGCTGGCCTGGGCGGAGGACGGCGGCGACGGCGTGACGCTGGGCAGCTCGCGCGGCTCGCGCCTGCCCGGCGCCTTCCCCAAGGGGGCGGGCGTCACCACCGCCGCCTTCAACCGCCGCGCTTTGTTCCTCTCGCCGGGCTCGGTTCCCCTGCGCTTTGACGGCGCGAAGTTTGAGGGCTTCACCGGCAACGTCGAGCTGAAGCCGGCCTTCGGGACGGCCATCCAGCGCCGGCTCGCCGTGGCGGGAATCCCCGGCAAGCCGACCGAGATCTGGCTGTCCCGCGTGGACGAGGAGGGCGTCCATGTCGCGGATGAGCCTGCCAACAGCACGAACGTGCTGCGCGCCGGCACCATCGACATCGGCAACCTTCTCGGCACCAACGACGAAATCACCGGCATCGGGACGGTGGAGAACAACCGGCTCGCCGTCTTCACCAACGACAGCGTGTGGGTTTACATCATCGACCCGGACCTGACGAAGTGGAGCGTGGAGGACCGCGCCGCCGTGCAGGTGGGCACGATCTCCCACGCCACGATCTGCCGTGCCGGCACCGACCTTCTGTTCTGCGCGCGGGACGGCATCTACTCGCTGAAGCGCGCGGCCGAGAACGGTCTGGTGCTCTATGCCGAGCCGCTGTCGTCCCGCATCGACAACCTCTACCGCCGGCTGGTGCGTTCGGTCCCGGACCCGCGCCGGATCTCGGCGGTGTGGGATCAGGACACCGGCCAGTATCACGTCTTCTTTCCCCAGGCCGGCATCTACTGCACGCGCCTGACCATGACCCTGCCGCCGGCCGGCGTCGAGGGTGGGCCGAAGTGGAGCATGGGCAGCTTCCTGAACGCGCGCTGCGGCGCCGCGCTGGGCGGGGCTCTGGTCTATGGCACCTCCGGCGGCATCTGGTCGCTGGTGCGCGATGAGGACGTGGTGGGCGAGCAGGAGCCCACGGCAACGATCATCACGCCGATGCTGTGGACCGGCTCGCTGAAGGACACCAAGCAAGGCCACTCGCTGATCCTCCAGGCGTCGGGCGTCGGCGCCGTCCAGGTGGACGTGATTGACGACGAGCAGCGGCCGCTCACCAGCCTCGTGGTGGAGATCGACGCCGACGACCGCGAGCCCTTCCCGGACATTCCGCTGGAACGCCAGTACGAGCGCCAGTTCCCCCACCGCTTCCGGGGCGTGCAGCTCCGCTTCACCATCCAGGGCGAGGCCCGCACTCGCCTGATTGGCTTCAGCCTCAACACGAGGAAGTCCTGACCATGGCGCGTCTCCGGCAGCAGCACCCCAGCAACTACCGCTCCAGCGGCACGATCAGCGACGAGTTCGAACAGATCGTCCGTTACCTCAACGCGAGCGAGCGCGGCAACAAGACGCTGGGCGAGCTGATCGCGCAGTTGTTCGATGACGCCGGCAACTTCGCCGGCCCCGTCGCCTTCCGCCTCGACAGCGTGAACGGGTTCCAGGTCCGCATCGGCACCTATGCCGACCCCCAGGCGGGGTGGCAGACGCTGGCCGGGATTGCCGATCTGCGCGGGCCGTCGGGCATTGACGTCGGTTTGATCGAAGGGCCGCTGTTCTTCAACCGGCGTGAATACGTCGTGTCGAACGCGCCGCTCGGCACCACCCAGCTCCCCTACGACTTCAGCCCGATCAGCTCCACCATCGTGATCTACCGCAACGGCCTTCTGTTGCAGGAGAACGCCTATGTCGGGGACCGCACCCTCAACCAGATCTTCTTCACCGACCCGCTGCTGAACAATGACCGGGTGACCGTCTACTCCGTGCGCGCGGACGAGGCGAGCGGGTTCAAGCGCGAGGACATGCGCGCGTCGCAAAATCAGGCGGTGTTCCCCTTGGCGAACACGGCCACGCAGCGCTTCCTGGTCTTCCGGGACGGCGTGCTCCAGCGCGACGGCGCCGCCTACGATTACGTGCTCGCCCCCGACGCCAGCACCATCACCTTCATGCAGCCGCTCGATGACGGCGACATGGTGACCTTCATGCGCGTGGAGGACACCGCCCTCACGCGCGTGGCCGGCCTCCTCATGGAGGAGGATTGGGTGGTCAACGGGTTCATTCCCTGGTCCAAGGTGTCCGTGCCCAACGGCGCGATCAGCGCCGACAAGGTGTTCGGCCTGGGCAGCGTCGTGTCGGAGGCCGCCCTGGCGAGCATCGGGCCGACGGCGCCGACCTCGCCCAACTACCGCAAGCTCTGGATCGACACCACCGAGGTGCCGAACGTCCTGCGCTTCTACGACGGGGTGCAGTGGCTGCGCGCGAGCGCGATCACGGCGCTGCCGGAGTTCACCACGGCCAACGCCAACCAGATCGTCAAGCTCAACGGCACCGGCACCGCGCTGATCTACGCCGATCCCGACTACTCGACGCTCATTGCGAAGGAGAAGATGGGGATTGCCGACGGCGTGGCGACGCTGGACACCAACGGCAAGGTGCCGGTGGGCCAGCTCCCGGCCGTGTCGAAGGGCGTCTTCTGGCACAGGATCGCGGGCGCGGTGGCGAACGGCTCTTTCCTGATCCAGCGCGTGTTCAACATGCGGGTGCGGATCGAAGCCATGACCTACCGCACCGGCACCGGCCAGTGCGACGTGAGCCTCCAGATCAACGGCACGACGCAGGGCGCCACCTACACCGCGGGCGTGTCCGTGGGCGCGGTGAAGTTCCCCTCGCAGATCGAGCTGGACGCCACGCAGGCCTCGCTGACGGTGGGCTATGCGGTCGCCAATCAGGCCTCCGCCACCGACCTGGAAATCGGCATCACCTATTCGGTGCTGCCGTGAAGATCCGGCCGGTCACGCCACTGGACACGCTGGTGTGCGTGGACATGGCCGCCCGGTTCGCGGGCGAGAGCGCCTATGCCGGCCTGCCCGTGAACGAGGAGAAGCTGCGCACGCTGGCCGCCCGCTACGCCACGCAACCGGAGTGCTATTTCCGGGTGGCGGAAGAGGACGGCTGGATCGTCGGAATGCTGCTGGGCCACACAACGCCCTTCATCTTCGGGGACGCGCTGCTGGCCGAACAGCTCTTTTGGTACGTGACGCCGGAGCGGCGCGGGTCCTCCGTCGCCGTGCGCATGCTGATCGACTTCGCCGCCTGGGCGGAGGATCAGGGCGTGGCCGAGATCTGCGTTGGCATCACCACGGGAATGGACATCGACGGGCCGGTGGGTGGCGTGCTGGAACGGCTCCGCTTCAAGCGCACCGGCTCGATCTACAAGCTGCGGATGGAGGTTTGAGATGTGCGGTGGCGGCGGATCGCAGAGCGTCCCTGAGAAGTCGGCGGCGCAAATCGCGTCCGAAGAACGGATGCGCAAGGAGGAGCTGGCCCTTCAGCAGCGCCAGTTTGAGGCGCAGCAGGCGGCAGCCGCGGCGGCGGCCGAGCGCGAGCGGCAGGCGGCCGAGCAGCAGCGCCAGTTCCAGCTCATGCAGCTCACGCAGGCCGACACGCAGGCGCGGACGGAGCGGGAGTGGCAGGCTCAGCAGCAGGCCGCCGCACAGGAGCGGGCCGACCGGCTGGCGGCCGAGGAGCGGGCGCGCCAGGACGCCGCCAAGGCCGCGGCCGACGCGCTGTCCGAAAAGAAGCTCCAGGCGCAGATGCTGCGCGCCACCGGGCAAGCCGGCGCGCTGCGCACGCAGCTCGACGCGGCCAACGCCTGGGACGAGGACATCTTCAACCAGATCGCCATGGCCGCCTCCAGCCTCTACGGCCAGCTCGGGGAGAGCACCGACAACACGGCCTATTCCGCGATCACGGACCTGAACAACGCGGCGACGCAGCGCATGATCGCGCTCAACCGGACCCGCGATGATCTGGAACGGCAGGCCCGCACCAACTACGAGCTGCTGAGCAAGCGGAACGATATCACCTCGCTAGACATGGTGGATCAGATCGCAGCACAGTATGCATCGCTGTTCGATGACGCGGGCAAGTACAAGGCCACGAACGCGGACGACGAAATCACCAGCATCAAGGCCTTCCTGGATAAGAACCGCACCCGCTTGCAGTCGGAGGCGGACGCCAAGAAGGCGCAGGCCGCGGCCGACGCCGCCGCCGCCGGCACGCAGGTGAAGTTGGTCGACCCCAACCAGATCGCCACCACCACGCCGACCGCGGCCGTCGGCACCAACGTGGCCGGCGGCGCGCCGGCCGTCGGCGCCAACGCCTTCAGCGCTTCGCTCGGCGGAGCCGTCAATGCCAAGAACCCCACCAAGCAGGTGGGTTGGTCCAGCTTGTTCTGAGGGGGGAACCGATATGCCGTGGCAAGACCGCAATTGGATCGACGACCTGACGCCGGCCCAGCGCAACTTCCTCCAGCAGCAGGGGGTTTGGGTTCCCGACAACGGCGGGCAGCCGCTCAGCCCGTGGGAATATCTCGGGAACGAACAGAACCTGTGGGACCAGAACCGCTTCAATCAGCAGTACGGGCAGGCTTTCCAGCAGTACACCGCCGCCAACCCCGGCCTTGGCGGCAGCCAGACCGGGACCGGCAACTGGCAGCAGTCCCCGGTCCAGAACTACTCCGACGCCGACCTGGAATACTACTTCGGCTCGCAGCCCGACATTCTTGCCGCCCGGCAGGCCAACCCCGGCTTCGATCTGCGCGCTTGGTACACCAACCACGGCGCGGCCGAGGTGGCGAACGGGCAGCGTGCGCTCGGCAACGGCCCGCAACCCCAGCCCCAGCCCCAGCCGCAACCCCAGCCGCAACCCCAGCCCCAGCCCCAGCCGCAGCCCACCACGCCGACAAAAACGTGGGAGCAGCAGTGGATGGAGCAGCAGGCGGCGCAGGCCGAGGCGGATCGCCGGGCGCGCGAGGCTGCCCAGCAGGCGCAGTGGGAGCGCGAGGAGCGACTGCGGCAGGAGGAGCTGGCCCGCCAGCAGGCCGCCGCGGCGGAGGCGGAGCGCAGGCGGCAGGAGCAGCTTAGCGCCACGCGCACCCGCGTGCTCGGTCAGAAGGACAGCTACCTCTCCCAGCTCCAGGGTGCCAATGCCTGGGATGAGGACGTGTTCAACCAGATCGCCAGCTCGGCCAGCTCGCTGTTCGGTCAGCTCGGGGACGCGGCCGACAGCGGCTCGACCGCCGCGATCCAGGATCTGCTGAACCAAGTGCAGGGCCGGCGCACTGCCCTGAACAACAGCCGCAACCAGTTCGAATTGGACGCGCGCAACGCCTATGGCGAGCTGCGGAAGCGCACGGACTTCTACACCGCGGCCGACATCGACAACATCGCCAACGGCTACGCTTCCATGTTCGGGGACATCGACAAGTATCGCGCGACGCAGGCCTCCGACGAGGTGGCGCAGATCAAGGCCTATCTCGACCAGCAGCGGGGCCGCATCACGAACGACGCCGCGACCAAGAAGGCGGCGGACGACGCGGCGGCCGGTTCCGTGGGATCTGTGATCAAGGGGCCGATCCTTGGCCCGACCAGCTCCGGCTATTCGGCGGCCACGCCGAGCGGCGGCGGCAGCGTGACGGGCACCGGGACCGGCGGGACTTCGGTCAACGGCAACGCCGCCTTCAGCGCCTCGCTCGGCGGCGCCGCCGCGGCCGGTGCGTCCACCAACAACGCCACCACGCAGTCGCAGCGCGGGTGGCAGTCGCTGTTCTAAGGGGAGGGGCGGGATGATTTGGCCGATGGTCATTGCGGCGGGTGTGTCCCTGGCCTCCGGCGCCATGTCGGCGTCGGCGGCCAACCGCGCGAACGCCCAGGCGGGCGCCGCCGCCGCCCGGCAGTACCAGCTCGGGCAGCGCCAGCAGGAGTTCGCGGAGAAGCGCTACCGCGACGAAATGCAGGCGAAGCTGGCCGAGAACGCCTTCATGTCCGACCTGCGGGACAAGCAGATCGCGACGAACAAGGACCTCTTCGCCAAGGGCATGGACGACTACCTGACGCAGCGCGGGTGGGCCGTCCAGGACCGGGATATGTCCCAACAGCTCGCGGAAGAGGTGCGCGGCTACCAGCGCGATGTCTACCAGGACCAGCAGCAGAACCAGGATCTGTTCTACGACGAGCGCGGCGCCGACCGGGCGCTGCGCAATGCGGGCTACGCGCAGGATCGGGGCTATCTCGGCTCGGTCTATGCGAGCGAGCAGGCGCGCATCAATCAGGACATGGAGCTGCGCGCCAACCTCTTGGACATGGCGACCCGGTACGGCGGCACCATTGACGAGGTGATGGCGGCGCTGGGCCAGATGGAGGATATCCCGGACTTCCTCTCCTCGCTTCAGGGCGAGACGGCCAGCCGCACCGCCGCCTATCAGGCCGACGTGGACCGCGCGCTGGAACGGGCGGGCTCCACGGGCGCGGCCGACATGATCCGCAAGGGCCTCGATCGGTCCACGCTGGAGGTGGAGCGGGAGCGTGATCTGGCCGCCACCGGGGCCAAGGCCTATCAGGACGCCCGCATGCGCGCGGCGCAGGAGGCTCTGGCGCTGATCACCGGCCAGCAGCAGTCCTACCTCGCCAACCGAGGCGCGCGGGTGGACGACCGCGGCCGGGTGGTGCGCGAGGCCACGGCCGGGCAGGGCGCCTCCATGGAGGCGATGCTGAAGATGATGGGCGACCGCAAGCCGACCATCGCACCCAAGGCGCAGATCGAGCCGGAGAGCATGCGCTATGTGCCCACCGTCTCCGCGCCCAACCTCTCCATGGCCCAAAGCCCGCGCCTGCCCGGCCTGCCGACCAACCCCTATCTCGGGATCGCGCGGCTGGACACCAGCATGCCGAGCCTGGATTTCTCGGGCGATCAGGCCAGCTCCCGGTCGCTCGGTTATTACGGCGACTATGCGTCCAACATGACCAAGCGCGCCGACGCCGCGGTGGGCTATGCCGGCGGCCGGTTCGATGCGCTGATGAAGGAGCTGGGGCCGAGCATGGACAAGTGGTTCGGCTCGCTGAGCGATAGCGGCGGGATGACCAACCAGTATGCCGCCGGCAGTCCGTACACCGACACCTGGATGATGTCGGGCAATTCGCAATCCATGCTGGGGAGCTGAGCCATGGGCCTCGCTATGTTTGCGCCCGCATTCCTTCAGGGCATGGATGACAACGACACGCGCTCGCGCAACCGGCGCATTGAGAACATGCGGGTGTGGGAGGAGTTCAGGAAGAACAATCCTCACGCCACGCTGGACGATCTGCGCGGCATGGCCGACAAGCTGTCCGACGGCCAGAACTACTTCCGGGGCGGGCTGCCGGCGGAACAGATGCTTGGCCGCATCGCGGACGAGAACGCCGCCAAGCTGGCCGACGAACAGCTCCAGCGCGAAATGACCGGCTACCAAGCCGACGCCCAGCGCGAGGCCTACATCGACCAGCTCTTGAAGGACAAGCTGCTGTCGAATGACGACACCTCCGCCATCGCGGCCGAGGCGGTCAAGAACCTCAACCCCACCCTGCGCGGCTATTGGGACGAGAAGTATCTGCCGCGCCTCGACCGCAAGCGCGACGATCTGGCGCGCGCGGAAGCCCGCACCGCCGCCACCGACTTCATGGCGATGGCGCCGGGCGCCCGCGACATGGCAGCGGCCGAGCCGATGCTGTCGAAGCTGTCGCCGCGCTCGGCCGAGATTGCCCGGCAGGCGATCCAGGCCCACGTCGCAAAGAATGCCCAGGATTGGGAGCTGCGCGAGTTCGACAAGCGCATGCGGATTGCCGACATGGCCGAGCGCCGGGCCGAGCGCGAGCGGGCTGCGCGCGAGCGTGAGGAGGAGCGGCGCATGAGCCGCGAGCTGGCCGCCACCACCGCGGTGCTGAACAGCCCGGCCGCCAAGCTGCTGACCGATCCGTCCACCGCCGCCCTGCCGCCGGACCAGAAGGCGCAGGCGCTGAAGGGCGTGATCGACTTGGTGAACAGCCAGTACCAGACGAAGATCACCCCCGATCAGATCATCAGCGCCACCTCCATGACCGGCCCGCTCGGCGTCGTCGCCAACCAGCAGGCTTGGCAGGAAGCGCGGTCCAAGAGCTTCGATCAGCAGTGGGCGAAGGACGTCAAGTTCGGGGAGGAATACCTGACCAAGGGTGCCGCTTCGATCCTTGAAGGGGCCACCACGGATCCGCAGGCCCGCTCCGCCGCGCTCTCCGTCGCCGCCGGCTTCGGCCAGACCGCGCCGCACATGGCAAGCCAGATCGTGCCGGCGATCCAGGACGCCCTGCGCCAGGGCAAGAAGACGCCGAAGGACATTCAGGCCTACGTGCTCCAGAACGTGAAGGATCTCACCCCAGCGAGCGACGCCTACCGCACGGAACTGAACGCCCGCATGAAGCTGCCGCCACCCTTCGCCACCCCGGAGGTGGAAAAGAGGCTGTCCTGGCTCAACGAAACCGCCGCCACCCTCGACACGGTGGATCGTCTGGCGCAGCAGCCGCCCAACGTCGCCCTTGCCCTGATGCGCGGCAGCGTTGAGGGGTTCAAGGAGCCGGAGAAGGCCACGCCGAGCGAGTTCCTGGAGAGCTTCAAGAACAAGCTGCGCGCGGAAATCAGGACGGCCGAGGCGGAGTTGCAGAGCTACCGCGAGCATGCGGCGGGCAGCCGCGTCATCGTGGACGAGAACAAGCTCGCCAAGGCGATGGAGGCGGTCAACGCGCTGAAGGGCCGCCTCGACGCGCTGACCTATACCGGAGCCACGGGGAGCTACCCCGAGCCGGCGCCGGTCACGTCGCAAGACTTCGGGGTGCCGCGCAACACCGTGTCGACCCTGCCGATGATGGGCGGGCTCCCGTCTGCGGCCGGCAACCCGCTGGCACAGGCGGCCACGCGCGCGCAGATGCGCATGGGCGACCTCCAGCCGAGGGACACGGCCGGCGCCGCCAAGGTGCTGGCCGAAGAGGCGGCGCGGGTGGGCGTCTCGCCGCAGCAGCTCGCCGCCTTCCTGCGCGGACAGTGACGCGAGGGACGACCCGTCCCTGATCTGGCGGCACGGTGGGCCATCCCTGATCCAAGGATGGTCCGCCGTGCGCAGCATCGTCGAAATCATGAACGCCGCCGCAGCCGATGCTGACGCCCAGCATGGCAAACCCATGTCGCTGGCCGACATCGACAACATCGCTCCGCAGGAATTGCTGAACGACCAGCGCGTCCTCGACACGCTGCGCACCTTCTACCAGCGCCGCGACGGCATCAATCTCTCGGACGACGAAGAGGTGCGCCGCGAGTTCGCGCGCGACCGCCGCTGGCGCAACGGCAATATCTGGTCCATCGGCCGCGACATCTACGACAAGAACACCATGGGCGACCAGGACGCCGCCCGTCTGGCCGTGTTGCAGCGGGTGTGGGAGCGCATGCCCGATGCCGGCGAGCCCGGCGGCCGGCCCCTGTCGGAATCGGTCCTGGACAACGTGGCCGCCGGCCTGCTCGACCCCACCAACCTCATCCCCGGCTCGGCCGGCCTGAAGGTCGGCGCGCGCGCCGGCATGGCTGGCCGCACCGTCGGGCAGGCGGCGTGGCAGGCGATGAAGCGCGGCGCCGCCACCGATGCGGCGATCAACGCGGGTGCCGGCGGCGTCGCCAGCCTGTTGCAGCAGCAGCGCGACAAGGAGCTGGGCCTGCGGTCGGAAACCAATCTGACCGAGGCCGCGGGCAATGCGGTGGCCGGCGGCATCTTCGGCGGCGTGGTCGGCGGCGTGCTGGGCGGGGCGGCCGGCGGCATTGGCGCCCGCAACGCCTCCCGTCTGGCGTCTGACCTCCGCGCCCGCGGCTGGAGCGACGCCGACATTGCGTCCGTCGATCCCGAGCGCGTGGGCCTGCTGCGCACCAACACCGAGGGGATTGGCGAGGCGCCGAGCCGAACCGCCCTGCACGAGGAGGCCCTGGCCGCCGACACCACGCGCGAGGCCGGCATCCGTGACCGCGCCTACGAGGAAGACGCTCTCCGTTCCGCGGCGCCCCAGGCCCCGGACACCGCCGCGGTGGACCTCGCGCGCGACCGCTACGGCTCCATGTCCCTGGAGATTGAGCGCGAGCGCAATGACATTCTCGACCAGCTCCGCGACGATCCGGCCAACGAGGAGCTGCTGGCCCGGCGCGACGATCTGGCCGGCCTGAAGGCGCAGGTGGAAGCCGCCCGCCGCATGCCCGACGCCATTGCGGCGTTGGAGGAGCGCAAGGCCAAGGCGCAGCCCGGCGAGGCGGCCGAGCTGGAATTGCAGATCATCGCCATGAAGGACGAGCAGCGCCGTCTCATGACGATGGGTGACGAGGAGCTGCGCCAACGTCTTGGCGGCGCCGGCAGCCGCACCACGGGGGATGCGCCTGCGGAGAACGCCGCGCCTGCCGACGCACCGGCAGGTGCGAGCCCGGGGCCGGCGGCTCCGGCAGAGGCCACCCCGGCGCCGGCCGGCCGCAGCGTCGAACAGATCGAGGCCGAAATTGAGCGGGAGGTGCTGGACCTCCTGCCGCCCGACGTAGACGACCCCAACGTGATCGACGCGCTGCACGACGTTGTGCGCGCCAAGTATGCCGACGAGCTGGCCCAGGCCGAGGCCCTTGGCGTCGGAGCCCCGACGGCGGCGCCGAAGGAGCCCGGCCCCATGGCGCGGGCGCTGGACGAGCTTCAGGCCAACCCGCCGGCCGCCGCCAAGGGCGAGCCCATCGGCGCCACCACCATGGGCCAGGAGGTGGACGCCAACCGTCTGGCGTCGCCCATGCCGGAGCCGGGCCAGCCGGCGCCGGGCGCCACCCGCGTGTTGGATGACGCGCTGCTGGAGCGCGGCAACGGCGGGCCGATGCGCCAGATCTTCGACCGGATCCTGTCCAACGAGCCCCCGGCCGATGGGCCGGTGAAGGCCAACAAGCGGGCCGGTGCCAGCGAGGACCCGCTGGGCGCCGACGTGGACGAGCTGATCAAGAACGTCCCGGATCACCCGATCAAGGCCGAGCTGCGGGCCGAGCTGGTGCGGGCTCTCGGCAACATCAAGGGCGCCACCGTCTCCCCGGCCGTCAAGCGCCAGCTCGCAGAGCGCGCCACCGGCATGCGCATTGCCGAGGCGATGCAGCGGATCGACTTGGCGACGGCCGAGGCCGAGCGCGCCAGCGTGAAGGGGCAGCCGCGCACTTCCGCGCAGATGCTGGAAAACGGCTATGTCCCGGACACCGATTCCGGTGAAGCCGTCTCCAACATCGTCAAGCCGTCTGACTTCACGTTCACCGACGCGGCCGGCGACGAGCGCGGCATCCTGCGCCGCGACAAGGGGCGGGAGGATGCGGGCAAGGCGGAGAAGAACGCCGCTCGGATCGCGAAGCCGCAGGTGCGCGTCGTTCGCGAGGTGACGGCTGCCAAGCGCCACGTCTCCCAGGACGGGGTGCGGGTGAAGAAGGGCGAAACCGTCTACGTGCTCGGCACGGAGATCGAGGGCAAGGACGGCCCCCGCTTCGTGCCCAGCTCGATGACGAAGACCTACTACAACCGTCAGGTCGCGGAGGCCATCGGCCGCGGCAAGACGGCCGGCGTCTCCACCGCCCTGGCCGAGCACGGGCAGAACGTCGCCGCCGCCGCGCGTGCCGGCGAGGCTGCCCCGGCGCTGGAGGGCAAGGCGCTTGCCGACACGCTGGCCCAACGCGCCGGCCGCGGTGAAATCACCCCCGACACCCAGGCCGCCGTCGGCTCGCTGCCCGACCGCAAGACGCTGATCGAGCAGGCCTACGAGCGCTTCAAGACGCACCAGGATCCGATCAAGCTGCGGGAGGAGATCAATGCCGCTGTTTCCCGATCCGAGCCCCGCGCTCAGCCGGCCAGTGCGCCGGCCGGCGCCCCCGCTCGACCCGCTGCCCAGCCGGTCGCTGCTGCTGCGCGCCCTGCTGCTGACCCTGCACCTGCCGCTCGTCCTGCTGCTGCTGGCGGCGATGTACTGCCGGCCGGCCCTGCGCCGGTAGGCCAGCGGTTCGCGCTGCTCGACAAGCAGACGCAGACCCTGCGCGTCCTGTCCAACAAGGCCCACGCCGAGGCGCCCGACGCGCAGGCCGCCTACGCGCGGCTGGCGGGCAGGAGCCCGATGGAGCGCTTCGTCCAGGGCACCGTGAAGGACGGCGCCTTTGGCGACGAGGCCCGCATGTCCTTCGCGGCGATCCGCGGCGAGGACGTGCCGGCGGTGGCGCCTGCCGTGAAGCCGGCGCGGGTGGGCCGGGAAATGGCGGCCGGCACCGAGGGTCTGGCGAAGCGGATCGGCGCCGACCGTGAGCGGCTGGAGGACAAGCTGCGCGGCTATGCCGCCGGCCAGCTCTCCGCCGACGACGTGCTGGACGAGCTGATCGGCGCCAGCGGCGACAGCATCAAGGTCCGCCTGGACATGATTTCCAAGCTGGGCGTCCTGCGCGGCAAGGTGCCCGACGGCCAGTTCACCACCAAGGCGGCCGACGGCTCGCTGCGCCGCGGCGACACGATCCGCCGGCTGGCGTTCGGGCTCTCGCGCGAAATCCACGACGCCCTGCCCGAGCTGCGCGGCGAGAAGCCGGCCGACACCAAGATGGACCGGAACGCCGAGCTGGAGTTCCTGGAGCGCGAGCAGGCCATGGACGACGGCGAGCTGGGCCATATCGGCTCGGCCGACGACGAGGAGGCCATCGCCCGGCACATTGACGACAACGGCGACCTGGGCACCTGGGACGTGATGGCCGAGCGGCTTCAGCGGTCGCTGGCGACCGACGACGCCGTGGCGCGCGAGGACCGGATCATCGACCTCGCCGGCCGGGCGGCCGAGCTGCTGAACGTCACGGAGAGCGCCCTGGAGCGGGCGGCCCGTGGCATGGCGAAGGTCAAGCCGGCCTTCGATCTGGCGACCGTGCGGCCGAGCCAGACCGCGCAGACCGTGACCAAGGTCGTGGAGCGCAAGGCCAAGCAGGCGGTCAGGCAGGCGACCGAAGACGCCGCGGCCGAGACGACCCGTCCGCGCCCGAGCAAGCCGGCGCCGGAGCGCGAGCTGCCGGTAACCCGCCTGCCCGACATCGACGCCAACGAGGCGCAACTGCGCGAGCGCCTGCTGACCGCGCAGCCGGGATCGGAGGGCTACCGCAACACCGCGGCCGAGCTGTACCGGCGCCAGCTCGCCAAGCCGGAAATCAAGGCGGTTCGCCTCGATTGGGAAACTACGCAGATGACCGGCCCCGAGCTGGTCCGCGAGCTGAGCCGCGCGATCCGGGCGGCCGACAGCAAGCGGATCGACGAGGTGAGCTATGCGATCTGGAGCCGCGGCGAGGATCTGCCGATGCAGCCGCCGGCCGGTGGGCCGGTCGCAAAGGCGGCGATCCGCGAGCGCGGCCACCGTGGCGACGGCGCCACCATGGACGGCATCCCCGGCGGCGCGCCGGCCTCCATGCAGGTGCTGGCCGACTTCATCACCCACAGCGACCCGAGGGTGCAGGCGACGCAGCGCACCATCATCTACCGCGCGCTGAACCTGCTGTCTCAGCAGATGCGGCGGGAGCTGGACGGCTCGCTGGTGATGAGCGCGTCCACCGTCTACCGGCTGGCCGGCCAGACCCCGCCGGCCGGCGTCACGGCCGCCTTCCTCGACCTGACCGATCCGGCCGTGGCGGCGATCCGCCGCAAGCTGGGGCGGGTGGGCAAGGGCCTCGCGGACACCGCCATCGGCCTGACCCGTGGCGTCGCGACGGCCGGCGACGCGATCCACGAGGTTGGGCATCTGGCGATGCGCACCCTGTCGGACGAGGACCGGGTGTTCGTGCGCGACGCCTACCGGCAGGCGGTTGCCAACGGCGACGCCACGGCGACCCGCATCCAGCGGGAATACAGCAACCTCGACCACATGGGCCGGGCGGAGGAATGGTTCTCCGAAGGCATGGCCGGCTGGCTTCAGGAGCGGGTGGTCAAGGATGACGTGTTCGCCAAGCGCAACAGCGGCGGCGACTTCGACCTGGCTGTCCGCGGCCGGCTCTCCCGGCTGCTGGACGACGTGGTGCAGCGCGTGGCCTATCTCACCAACGGCCTGATCGGGCGCAAGAGCATGCGTCAGGTCTACCGCTCGCTGACCCTCTACGGCGACATGATCGGCGGCGGCCGGCGTGCGGCGGACAGCGTGGGCGAGCGGGCGCGGGTGCCGGCGAGCGAGGCGGCGGCCGTGGCCGAGCAGGTGTCGGCTGCCGTCAACCCGGCGCGGCGCAAGCTGATCGAGGTGTTCACCGACCGCGGCTATGGGTGGGACGGGCGCAAGCCCAAGGTGCTCTACCATGGCAGCCCCAACGGCGGCATCCTGTCGCGCAACGACTTCGCGTTCCAGCCTTCCGAAACCGGGGAGCTGGGGCCGGGCATCTACCTGACCACCAGTGAAAGCCTCGCCACCGCCTACTCGCGCCGCGGCGCCCTGTCGCCGTCCGACACCGCGCGCCTGCGCGCCCAAGGCGGCGAGGAGGCGGTGCGCGAGGCGGCCGACATGATGGCCGACTATCTGGCGACCACCGATCGCATGGGGAAGGCCAAGGCCGGCAGTGCCGGCGCCGAGCGCCTGACCCGGCGCCGGGACTATCTGGCGGAGGAGCTGGAGCGCCGCTTCAAGGTGACGCCCGAGCCCTACGTCATGCCGGTCTATGTCCGCATGTCCCGCTACATGGACTTCCGCGAGCAAACGCTTTACGGCGCCGACGAGGACGGCGCGGTGGCCCGCCTGCTGAACGAGCTGGAGGGGCACCAGATCCTCGACCCCGAGGAAGTCAACGCCCTGGCCGGGCGGCTGCTGGAGGATGGCGACGAGTTCTCCGGCGGGCGCGTCTATACCGAACTGGTATCCGCCTTCGCCCGCCAGTACGGCAGCGACCCGGACAACGTGCAGGCGCGCGCGGCGCTGAACGAGGCCCTGTCGGAGCTGGGCTATCACGGCTTGGTCGCGACCTCGACCGACACCGGATCGGAGGTGAGCCGGGCGATCCACCCCGACGAGGTGGTGATCTTCAAGCCCGAGCATATCAAGCATGTGGAGGCCAAGGCTTTCGACCGTTCCAAGGCCGAGGTGCGCGCCAACATTCCCGCCCCGACGCTGACCGGCGGCGCGCTGGAGGCGATGGCCGAGGCCGGCGACAAGCTGTCCGTCAACTCGGCCTTGTCGATGATCGGCGCGCTGGAGCAGGTGGGCGCCGACGCTCCCATGGTCCGGGCCGCTCTGCGCGCGGCGCGCGGGACGGCCAGCGAGGCGGACGTCAATGCCGTGCGCGCCTTCGGCCGCCGGCTGCTGCTGAGCGGATCGGAGCGCATGCGTCGCTTCGGGGCCAACTGGATGGCCGACATGATCTCGCCCGTGGAGGGCACCGGGATCTATGAGGCGGTCGACAATGGCGTGGCGCGCAAGATCATGCCGCTGTGGAACGCCGCCATCAAGCTGCCCGACGCGCCGGGCGTCATGCGGCGCTACTTCAACTCCATCACCTCGCCGTCGGCGCAGCCGGCCAGCCACGCGCGGATCGTCCGGGCGCTGCGCCGGCCGGGCGACGCCGCGGCCTGGAACGAGCTGTCGGCGCAGGAGCGGGCCGTCGCACAGGACGTGCGCCAGTTCTTCCGGGACGAGCTGACCCGCCAGCGTGAGGCGGGCTTGGCCGTGGGCGATGCTGGAGAGCACTACTTCCCGCAGGTGTGGGGGCCGGAGCTGCTGGCGCGCGACCCGGAAGGGGCGGCGCAGGGCTTCGCCAACTACTTCATGGCGGAGGCCAGCCTGGACCCCTACCGTCGCGGCAGCCTGACCCCGGATGAGGCGCTGCTGAGCGCCCGCAATCTGGTGACCAAGCTGATCGACCAGGAGGGCGTCTACCTGCCGGGGCCGGCGCGCACCAACCGCGCGCGTGCCGACCATGAGTTCCAGCGCATGCTGCGCCTTCAGGACCCCCGGTTCCAGGCGAACCTGGACGAGCTGGAGCGGTTCATGAACCCGCACCTGATGGGGACCGTGACGCGCTACGCCCGCAACTCCACTCTCCGCGTAGAGAATGCCAAGCGCTTCGGTATCAACAGCCACGCGGTTGACGACTACCTGCGCGTGGCCCAGCTCGGGCCGCAGGCGGCGATTGAGCTGCTGGAGACGGGCCGGCGCATGCGTCACGCCACCCGCTACATCACGGCCAACGGGATCGAGACGGAGGAGACGACCGAGGTGTTGGCGGCGCCGATGGTGCGGCCCAAGGCCATCGACCTGATCACCCGTGCGATGCAGGAGGTGCGCACCAACGGCATGGAGGCCGCGCGCGACCTGATCGTGCGCGAGGCCGACGACCCCACCCCGACCTTCACCAAGCGGGCCGAAGCCATCGCCGCGGCGCTGCGCGATTTCGATGGCGAGCCGCACGGCCTGCCCCCGGTGGAGGCCGATCACATTCTGGCGGCGGCGCAGCGGGCGGCCGGCCGGCCGGTGATGGGCGACAACCGGACCCTGCGCCAGGGCGCGCAAGCGGTGAAGACCATCAACTCCATCACGCTGCTGAGCTACACCACCCTGACCTCGCTGTCCGATCTGGTCATGCCGCTGATCCGCTCGGGCAACATGCGGGCGTGGCTTGCCGGCATCCGCCACATTGGCCAGGACACCGAACAGCGCGTGGCGATGCGCAACATCGGCGTGAGCATCAGCGAGCTGGTCCGCTCGCAGATCGAGGGCATGGGCGGATCGGAGCCCGGCGGCGCCTTGGCCCACAAGGTCCAGCAGGCCTTCATGAACGCCACCGGCCTGAACCAGTGGACCCGCATGAACCGGGAAATCTCGGCCATCGTGGGATGGGAGGCGATGAAGGCGGAGGTGCGGCGGGCGCGCGGCAACTACGTGCCGGGACAGGTTCAGCAGAACCGCGCCTTCCGGCAGTCGATGCGCTTCCTGCGCGACTACGGCCTGGAGGATTTCGTTACCGGCAACGCCTCGCTGGAGGATGCGTTCGGTGATCCGACCGTGCAGCGGGCGCTCATCAAGTTCTCCAACAACACGATCTTCGAGCCGAACAGCGACCAGATCCCGATGTGGGCGCAGACGTGGTGGGGCGGGCTCCTGTTCCAACTCAAATCCTACCCGCTGCTGATGGGCCGCACCATGCGCGACATTCTGGTGGACGCCTACGACGCGCTGCCGGGCGACGGGCGCCACGCCTGGGGGCCGCTGCGCCGGCCGACGGGCGACGGCAACCCATGGCCGCTGCTGTATCTCGGGACGGTGGGTGCGGCCGGCGGCGCAGCGGCGGCGACCATCAAGGACGTGGCGCAGTCGCGCGGCTATGAGGAGGACGGCAAGACGCCGGCCCGTTCGCCGCGCGAGCGCAGCTTGGCGAAGATCGCGGAGAAGTTCGGGATCGACGGGCTGGATCCGAATACGCCCTACGACAAGATGGCGGGCTGGTGGCTGGAGAGCATCATCCACCTGGGCGGGCTTGGCCTCGTGTCGGACGCCCTGTGGAACACGGCCGACCAGATGGACAACGGCGCGTTCGGCCAGCAGCGGATCGCCGGCACCTTCCTCGGCCCGACCTATTCGCTGATCTTCAACGATGGGGTCAATGTCGCGGCAGGCCTTCAGCAGGCCCTGATGGGCGACGGCAGCAACGGCAAGGAACGGACGGGCGCGCGGTCTGCGGTGGCCCGTATCCCCTTCGTCGGCCAGCAGGCCGGATGGCGAGAGGGGATTGTCGACGCACTGGCCGGCGAGAAGCAGGGCCGGAAGAAGACGGCCGGCGGCTGGGGTGCCGGCTGGAGCAACGGCTGGGGAGGCGGGTGGGGGAGTTAACCCCCCACCAGCTCATCGCGAGGGGGCCGGTCGTCGGTCCCCTTGCCCCGCAGCTCGTAGGCCGTCAAGAACAGGACGCAGGCCAGAAGATGCCACAGGTGGGAGAAGCCGGTTTCGGGATCGGCTTCCTCCCGCTCGTGCCACGCGGTCAGGTGGCGCAGCGCCGCGTCATAGACCCGGCTCCACTCCATCCCGCGCTCCCACGACCGGCTGCCATATTTCGCCCGGCCGAAGGCCAGCACCTTCACCGCGCAGCGGATCGCGTCGAACGGCAGCAGGTGCCACGGATCCTTGCCGGCGTCGTGCTTCAGCTCGGTGGGCTCATGCTCCACCAGCACGGTGCCGCCGGGGCCGGCCTTCAGGGTGCCAAGCTCCTGATCGTCCATCATCGGCTGACTTCCTTCCAGGTCATGCGGGCGCCTTCCAGCTCGGCCAGCATGTATTCCCGGCGCCGCCGCATGCCGGCGACCTCCGCCTCCGTGGCGCGGAGCTTGGTGTCGCAGGCGTTGCGCTCGTCTTCCAGGTTGGGGTAGCGGGCGAGGAGCTGGAGGCGGCGGCGCAGGCTGTTGCACTCGCTCTCATCCACCTCGATCCGCTCGGCCAGATCGGCGGCCCGCTTGCGCAGCTCGACAATGTGGTCAGCCAGGGGCATGGGGGTGAGCTTCGTCATCGCTTTCGGTCCTTGGCCTCTTGAATGATTGCTGCGCGGTCGCGCTCCACGGCCTTGGCCTCGTCCACCTTGCGCGGGCTGAAGCGCTTCTCGGCCACCGCCTTGGCCCGCCGGCTGAGCGCCTTCCACCGCTTGATCAGATCGGGCGGCGCGTCCACCAGCTCCTCCGGCAGCTTGCCGAGCCAGCCGTAGATCGCGCGCTCGGCCAGCCAGCCCTCCAAATCGGTTTGCTCGCTCATGTCCGGTTCCTCGGTCGATAGAGGGTCCAGGCCTCGCAAGGCTTCACCGCCTCGCGGTCGTGTCGGTTGCACCACCACTGCCGGTCCCCATCGACCACCGGGACCGCATCGGCGCACTTGGCGCAGTCGGGTGCGATGGCGGGCGGGGTCCAGCAGGACGAGCGCTTGAAGCACAGCTCGCACGTCCAGGCCTCCGGCGTGGCGCCGAGCCGCACGGCCTCATTGCTCAGCGCCCGCTCCACCTTCGCCAGCAGCGCGGCGTAAAAGAAGGGATCGAACTCGACCACTTCGGCGGGGTTGTAGCGGCTATTGTCCTTGCAGTAGACGACGAACAGGCAGGACGGTATCCCGCTCATGCCCATCAGGAACTGCATCTGCGCGTAATACTTGGGATCGGACACCCGCACGCCCTTGCTCTCGGCCCGGCGTGCGCGGTCCTTGTTCATCGACTTGACCTCAAGAACCCGCAGCCGCTCCTCCCACTCCACCTTGCCGTCGGCATGGGAGACGACATGGCCGCCGTAGAGCTTCCATTCCCACTGCTCCCCGGTGGCGGGATCGACGGCCTGCACCGGGATGCCGGCGAGGCGCAGATCGAACAGAACGTCGTCCTCGATCCGGTGGCCGTCACGGAAGATGCGGAGCTGACGGCCGGCGGGCGGGTCGTCGGGGAATCCCCGCAGGCTCAGCGCCAGCAGGGCCTCGCACGGATCACCGACGATGGAGGCGCCGATGTAGGCGCGCGGGGTGCGCTGGGGCAGGCTGGCGTAGCCGAGCGTGACCTGTTCGTCCAGCGTGAGCGGAAAGGCCGGGGTGTTACCCCCGGCCTCCTGCGCAGCGTTGACGCCCATCCCTGCACCCGAAGGAACCCCCGCTTCGTGAGCGTCCGTTTTTTCCTGACCCGACTGCTGGGCACCAGGGAAAGGAGGCGGGGCTGCGGTCACGCTATCACCCTCAGAACGGAATGTCTGCGCCGTCGCCCGAGCCGCCGCCGGCCGAGCCGGCGCCGCGGACATAGCCCGCCTCGGCCGGATCGAAGTAGCCCGACACCTGGGAACCGCGCTCGCGCGTCTTGCCCTTGTTGTCCACGTAGGTGGAGCTGTCGTGGGTGACGGTGACGCCGGTCACCAGACCCTTCACCGACTTGATGTCGCCCGGCTTCTCCGGGTTCGGGTGGCCGCCGTGCGTCAGCAAAGCCTTCAGCTCGCCCAGGCCGATGCGCTGCGCGTCGGCGTTCTGGTGCTGCACGTTGAGCTTCGCGGTGATGACGCCCTGGCCGTTCACCTCGACCAGCTTCACCTTCAGGATCCGGCCGGTCTTGCCGGAGTTCATGTCCAGCTCCACCTCGGTGGCCTTGCAGACCCAGCGGCCCGGCTTGAGCACGGTCGCGCCCGAAGCCATGTCGACGCCAGAGAGATCGAGGTTGCGGAAGGACCAATCAGACATGGGCTGCACTCACGTTGATCGCGGCGCACGCGGCGCCGACGGTGGGGAAATCATGGTCGATGCCGACCACGCGGAACTCGACGCGCGGAGCCGCGCCGTCATGGGGATGGGTTTCAAAGCGGGCGATGCGCCGATCCGTCAGGCTTTCGAAAACCCGGACGGTGGCCACCGGGCCGGGGCCGTTGACGATGCACTCCCACCGGCCGGCAGCGATGTCGGCCGGGCTCATTCGTCACCGGCCAGCGGGTTGGCCCAGCGTTGGGCGGCGAACTCCTCCGGCGTCATGGTGACGCGGGTGATCAGCTCGGCCACGTCGCTGGTCTTCTCCACCAGCTTCAGCCGGCCGTGCTCGTCGCGCGCCTTGCAGGCCCAGCCCTTGTAGGCGCCCGTGATCAGATAGCGGTCAACGCGGGCTTCCTGGCCCTCGCTCGCCGGCACCGACACACGCACGAGCCCGAACACATAGTCGTAGAGCCCGCATACCTGCGCGGCCACAGCGTTGCCCCGGACATGCGGCAGAACCTGCGGCTCGCCGTTGTCGTCGTCCTTGGACTTGGCGAGCGCCGTCATGATGACGTGGCAGCCGCGGTCCCGGAGCCACTTGCACCCGCCCACGAAGGCAGCCGCGTAATCGTTCCAGACCTTGAAGCCGTCGGGGTCCTTGTTCTTCAGCGCGGCCTTGGCCTTGGCGTCGGCCTCGATCGGTTCCCAGCAGAGGTCAGACAGCTCGGTCAGGCTATCGACCATCACCCAGCGGTAGCCGGCGGCCTTGAACTCTGGTGACGCGACGAAGCGGCACACGCCCTTGAACGAATAGACCCCATCGTCCGGGGCGTGGGTGCCGTCCCAGCTCGTGATCGGCACATAGTCCAGGCCGGCGGAGCGCACCGACGACAGGCCCGATTCCATCGACAGGATCAGGCCCTTGCCGAAGCGGGCGGCATAGTGCTTCGCAATGGACGTCTTGCCGGCGCCGGGGTCGCCAATGATCAGCGCCTTCTGCGCTTCGGCAACCTCATCGTTGCCCGTGTTCATGACCTTCACGGCGTCACCGCCTTGTGCGCGGGCGACACGGAGACAGAGGGCGAGCCCATCTTTTTGTTGAGCGCGTCCGCGAGCGCCGCCTGTTCCTCCGGCGGCAGCTTCAGGAACTCCGTCTTCTTGATGCCGTACTTCACGGCGACGAAATCGGGGACGGGCACGCCGGCAAACTTCTTCTCCAGCGCGGTCTGGTCCCATTCCCACTTCTCGCCACGCTTCACGGTCACCACCGCGGAGCCGAACTGGTGGCTGAAGGTGCCCAGCTCCTCGGGAAAAGCCGCCGCCAACACGCCCTCGCACTGGTCGATCTGCGTCTCAATGGCTTCCTTGCTCGCCTTCAGCGCCAGCAGCCGCTCGGCGGTTTCGGTCAGCGCGTCGCTCTCGGGGGTGGCTTCGGGCTTCGCCCAGGTGTCCCAGGTCCAATTGTCCCGTTTGGTCATGTCTTGTCCCGTCGATGCATAAAAGTTGCCTCTAGGATGCGTCGAGGCTGGACGGCTGTCAAGCGAGCCCGTACCTTCGGGAAGCAACTTTTATGGATCGACAGGACATGACGGAACAGGACCAGCGCCGGGCGCTCCTGGACGCCGCGTTGCGCTATCTCGATCAGGGTTTCTCCGTGATCCCGATCTTCCACACGATCAGCGCCGACCAGGACAGCAAGACGCCCGTGATCAAGTGGAAGGACTACCAGTCGCGCCTGCCCACGGAGGAGGAGGTGATCGACTGGTGGCCCGACGACGGGCGCAAGCCGGCCAACCTGGGGATCGCCACGGGCGCCGTGTCGG
Organism: Azospirillum sp. TSH20; assembly: GCF_003115935.1. NCBI lineage: Bacteria > Pseudomonadati > Pseudomonadota > Alphaproteobacteria > Rhodospirillales > Azospirillaceae > Azospirillum > Azospirillum sp. TSH20. Next base: position 8,516 of record NZ_LGQU01000070.1, on the reverse strand, counting down.
GCGTGATCGTGCTGGATTGCGACGACGAGGCCGCCATGGCGTGGGCCGACGCGCACGGCCTGCGCTCTCCGGTGCGGGTCAAGACGCGGCGCGGCGAGCACCGCTACTTCGGGCACCCCGGCGTGGAGACGCGCAACCGCGCGAAGATCGGCGGCCAGCACCTCGATCTGCGCGGCGACGGCGGCTATGTCGTCATGCCGCCCAGCATCAACGAGGCGGACCCGGCCAACCCGTTCCGCTACGAGCTGGTGATGGATCTCGATTGGGACGAGCTGCCGACGTGGCCCGGCGCGCCTGATCGCCCGGAGGAGTGGGATTTCGCGCGCCTCGACCTCACTCACATTCCGCTGCCCGATCCCGAGCTGCTGCTGAGCGCCGACGAGCGGGCGCGGCTGGCGGTGGAGCGCCGGCATGGCGTGCTGCTGGAGGATGGCTGCGGCCGCAACCGGCTGCTGATGGCCCGCATCCGCGAGCTGGTGGCCGCCGGCCTGGACGGCGCCGAGCTGGAGGCGGGCGTTCAGAAGTACCAGAGCGACTGGTTTGCCGAGGAGCTGGACGAGCGGTCGGTGGAACGCGCGGTGTCCAAGATCCTCGCCAAGCGGGACGCCCTACGGGTGGAGGCCCGGCGCGAGGCCGACGCGCAGGTGGCCGAGGTGAAGACGCAGGAAGCCAGGGGCAAGGTGCCGCGGCCCCTCTACGCCCGCGACCTGGGGGAGCTGGCGAAGCGGGTGGCGGAACAGCGGGTGTTCATCCATCCGTGGCTGCCGGAGCGCTCCATCGTCCAGGTGGTCAGCTACACCGGATCTGGCAAATCGCTGTGGCTGTCGTGCCTGATGTGGCTGCTGGCGATGGGCAAGAGCCTGGGGCCGTACCTGATCAAGGCCAAGGCCCGCGTGCTCTACATCGACCTGGAGAACGGGCGGGCGACGCTGCACAACCGCCTGCCGTCGCTGCTGCAAATGTTCGGTGACCCCGGCGAGGACTTCGCCATGCAGGCCTCATCCTGGGGCGAGTTCACCTTGAACCTCCGCACCGACGAGGGGCGGGCGCTGCTGGAGGCCATGCTGTACCACCATAAGCCTGATGTCGTGGTGATCGACACCGTGCGCACCGCCTTCACCGGCCTGGAGGAGAACAAGGCCGAGAGCTGGTCGATGATCAACGAGCTGCTGCTGCGCCTGCGCAACGCCGGCCTGACCGTGGTCGTGGTCCATCACACCAACAAGCCGACGCAGGACGGCACGCTGGGGCGCGAGGCCGGCAGCTCCAACCAGCTCACCGTGATCGAGACGCAGGTGAAGATCATGGGCGTGCACCATGACAAACAGCGCTGCATCGACAAGGGTTTTCTTTGCGAGCCGGAGAAATGGGCGCTCCTGACGGCAGAAGCCGCGCGCCGCGGCGCCCGTTTGGTCCATGCGATCAAGATGGATTTCGGCAAAGTGCGCGAGTGCCCCGTGGACTTCGAGCCGATTTACATGGGCTGGACGCAGACCGACTACGGGTTCGGTCCCATCGTCTTCCTGGGCGGCAAGCCCCGCACCTTGCGGGTGTGGATCGCGGACGAGCTGAAGGCCGGCCGGTCGCCGGAGGACGTGCGCCAGAGCCCCGAAATTCAGGACGCCCTGCGCCAGGGCCGGATCACCATCGCGCAGGTGGCCGACGCGCTCAGCGTCGTGCGGACGCAGATGGAGGCGGTGCCAAGCATCGACATGCCGCAGCCGGCCTTCGACGCGGCCGACGCGCTGGGGCTGAACGAGGACGAGGAACCGCCGGAGAGCGGCCAGACCGAAGGGGAGGGGGAATGATGCCGCCGCGTGGATGGATGGTGCTGGGGAGCTGGTGGCGGCTCGGCATGTTCGTGGGCCGGTCGCTCGACGGAACGCACGAGTTTGAGGGGGAGCCCGTCGGCCCGGTGGCCGTGCGCTTCACCCGGACCTCGCGAGGCTGGCCGGCGATGCGCTGGTATCTGTGGGAGTTCGGCGGGACGGTCGTGCTGGCGCCGGGAAAATCCGCATCGCGCGCGCGCACACCCTAGGGATTCCGTAGGGCGCTTAGGGTGGCTGCGACCGGCCGTAGGCCGAGGAGCAGCACCTTTCGCCCCATCGCCCTAGGGGCAGGATGACCGGCTGAAACCGGGTGGTCAATACCCTTACAGCCGCATCCCCTGTTTCCCCACCGCCATGCATCTTTTCTAGCAACCTTCTTGCAACCCTGCGCTCTATGGCGATGTTCCTCTACGAACGAGCATTGCGGGAGGGCGCCATGCCGCGCGTGACTGAGCTGACCCCGGACGATCTGTCGTGGCTGAACGCGGAACCCCGCCGGCCGAACGATCTGGCGGCCCGGCTGTCGATCCATCGTGACACCGCGTTGCGGATCATGATCCGGCTGAACCTGATCAACGGCGCGCACTATGCCGCCAAGTATCAAGTCTCCGGCGGCACCCGGCCAAAGCCCGCCATGTGGAGCCGGCCCTGCCTCTGTTGCGGAAAAAACGTCACGCGCCCCCGGATGCAGTTCCGATGCAATCCCTGCCTGGAGCGAGCGCGTGACATCTACTGAACCGACCAAGGACGACTTGGTGAAGAAGGCCAAGCGGCGCGTCTCGCCCCGCGGGTCCAAGCAGAAGGGCGACAAATACGAGCGGGAGCTGGCGGCTTACCTCTCGGGGGAGCTGGGGCTGGATGTGTCCCGCGCCATCTTGTCCGGTGGCGGTCGCACCTTCTGCGGTGCCGGCGGGTCCGACCTGACCGGCCTGCCCGGCTTCTGGCCCGAGGCCAAGCGCACGGAGAGCTTCGCCGCCCATGCCGCCATGGCGCAGGCAGAGCGGGGCAAGACGGCGAGCCGCTGCCCGGACACGCCCGTCGTCTTCTCACGGCGCAACAACATGACGACCGAGGACAGTCTGGTCGTGATGCGGGCCAAGGACTGGATCAAGCTCTACCGCGCGTGGGCGCAGGGGCGCGGTTACCCGGTGAAGTGACCAGTACCCCATGACGCTATGACTTCGCGACGGACGACCCTCTTCATAGGCCGGCTTTAGGCTCCCAGGACACGCGGGTTTTCGCGCTCACGCGCGAACCCGCGTCGCCCCTGCACCCAACTGAAGCGCCGACCCTGCCCATGAAGCCCCTCTTGCAGTACCACGCGATGCCGCTGGGCGATCACCAGGGCGATCCGGCCACCCTCCTGGAGCTGCCGGCGCCGGCTGCCTCCCGGCGTCGCTCTGGTCCTGGCTGCTGGTCGATCTTGCGGTATTTCAACGGCCTGTTCCTGACGCCCTCGTGGCGCCCCAATGGCGTCTACGTCATCGGCTACGGGCGCGTGCTCTCGTGGGAAGAGGTGGAGAAATCCCCCGGCCTGGAATGGACCATCGAACAAGCCGAGGCCGACATGTTGGAGCGGCTGGCCCCGGTGGAGGCCGGCGTCGATCAGCTCGTGACCGTGCCCCTCAACCGCTACGAGTTCGATGCGCTGGTCAGCTTCGCCTCAGACCTGGGGCTCGGTCCCTTCGCCTGCTCCACCGTGCTGTCGCTGCTGAACGCCGGCCTGCACCGTGAGGCGGCCGAGCAGATCCCGCGCTGGAACCGCACGGACTGCAACGTCGGCAAGGGCCTGACCGCGCGCCGCCGCGCAGAGGCCCGGCTGTTCCTGACGCCGCCGCAACACCCCCTGCCGATGCTGCCCGATCTCAAAGACTGGGCCTACCGCGATCCGACCAAGCCGGTCTATGCCTCGCGCCCGGCGATGGCACTAAAGGCGCGCGCCCTCGACGCCCTCTACGACCAACCGCCGAGCTGATCGGCCCCCGGAAAGGACGACCGCACCATGTCCCAGGATGCAACTTTGGGCCGTGACCCCCATCACAAGAGGCCCATCATGGACGCAGATACGGCAGTTATCGACGCTGCGACTGCAACCGGGGCGGTCAGCGCGTACTGGTGGCTCCCCCACTTCGACGGCGTGGCGCATGTCCTGTTCGTGCTCGGCGGCCTGATCCTGATCGGCCTTCGCATCGCCAAGGCGTGGCGCGATTACCGCGCGCCCTGCCCGTGCAAGGAGTGACCATGAGCAAGGCGCTGCCCCGCGGCATCCGCAACAATAACCCGATGAACCTGAAGGACTTCGGGATCGACTGGAACGGCTTGGTCGGCAACGACGGCAAGGGCATGTGCGTGTTCGACAAGCCCGAGAACGGCCTGCGCGCCGGCATGAAGGACTTGGTGAACGACTACAAGAAGAAGGGCTTCGACACGGTGGAGAAGCTGATGGCGGAGTTTGCCCCGCCGTCGGATAAGAACCCCACGTCGGCCTATGCCGCCTTCGTCGCCCGCCGTCTCGGCGTCGCCATTGATGGCCGGATCAATCTGACCGAGCCCGACATGCTGGTGTCCTTCGCCAAGGCCATCGTGGCTTTTGAAAATGGCCGCGCCCCCTCCACCCACCCGGCTGACTGGTATCCGACGCAGGCCTATGGCCGCGCCGCCCAATCCGCCCTTGGCCTCATCACCAAGCCACTGTGAGGATTCCCATGGACCGCATCGTCACCACCCTGAAGGACCCCGCCACCTATGCCGGCCTCGGCGTGCTGGCCGTCCTCTTCGGCATCAAGCCGGAAGTCTTCACCGCCGCGTCCGACTTCATCGCGGCCGGCGCCGGCCTGCTGGCGATCATCCTGAAGGCGCAATCCCGCTGACCGCCGGCGCCAGGACGAAAAAAAGGGGGGCCTCGCGGTCCCCCTTTCAGTTTGCGGTGCCTTCCCCTGCCTTGAGGAGGCCGGTCATATCGTGAGGCCGGCACCGACGAGAGACGGGGGGATGCGATCCCCGGCCCTACGTTCCTAGACCAGGGCGTCCACGCGCGAGCGCAACGTGTGCGCCGCAGCCTCCAGCTCCTGGATCATTTCCTTCAGCCCATGCGCCTCGCGCTCCAGCGTGACGATCTGCTGGCGCAGCTCCGCCGCCTCGCCCCGCTTCTCGCGCTTGCGCTCCACGCAGTCCGGGCACACCGGCTCCGGCCCAACCTGCCAGCCGGCATTCGTGAACCGGCGCGCGGCCTGCGGTGGCGGCATGTGCACGGACAGCTTCACCTGATCGCGTGCCCCGCAGCAACTGCACGTCATCCGCTTCATGTTCTGCCGGCGGCCCTCCACCGTGACCATCACGCTCGTGATCCCGAGCGCCCGGTACTGTTCGGCAAGCTGTCGTTCAATCGGATTGGCGGCCATGATCACACCCCCAAGTTTTTGGTCGACTGGCGCAGGATCGCCGGGTAGTCCCCGGTGAAATCGCACTGCCCTTTGAACACGGGCTCGCCCCGCGCCCAGCGCTCGATGATGTCGGGCTCGGCGGCGTCCAGGGCATGCAGCCCGGCGCTCAGCTCCACCCGCTCCACCTCCAGCCCGACGTCCAGCATCGCCGCGTCCACCGCCATCCTGATGGTGGCCGCGCGCCACGCCACGGAGGCGATGATCGGCACGCCGGCCTTCTTCTCGGGGTTCTTCCTCTGCGCCCAATCGGCCTTGCACGCGCCCAGGTCGGCGCTGAAGTAGCCGCGGCACGGCGTCGGCCGCTGGTCGTAACTGGAACACTGGCGATTGATCAGCAGCGGGCAGGCGATCCCACCGGCATACCGTTGCGCCGGGCTCAGCCGCCCCGCCTGTCTCAGCTCCACGATCCGCCGCGCCCGGTCCCGGACGATGACGTGGTGCGGGTTGTCATGCAGCTCCATGCCCAGCAGCAGCAGCTCCGGCGTGCTGACCTGAACGTCCTGCACGCAGCAGGTGGAGCACCCTATCTTGCAGGCCGGCGTGACGTTGGTGTTGGCCTTGGTCACCGCCTGTATGTCTTCGTCAATGCTTCTCCAGCTCGCCGCCACCACTCCCAACAATCCGCTCGGTGTCTGCCCGCTCGGCAGTAACAGGATGCTCTGTGCCCAGCGATAGGCCGAGCGGAACAGGTGTTCGATGTGGGCCTGTTCTTCGGCCTGCGGTAGGTCGTGTATGCTTTTCATGCGCTCAGCCTCAGTTGGCCGATCCTGCGCAGCTTGGCTTCGGCCGGCGCCGACGGCGCGACCGTCTTCTGCTCCCGCCGCGGCAGCGCCCCCAGCTCCTTCGCCAACTCGTCGTGGAGCCGCCACAAGATGGAGCCGGTGGGCTGTGCGTCGCGGTGGTCCAGCAGCATGTGCTGCACGCGGACCCGGTAGTCTTGAACCTGTTCGTCCGCCAGCAGGCGGGCATGGTGTTCCAGGGCAAAGGCCATGTCGCCCACCAGCGAGGCGGTCACGGCCTTGGCGTGCACCTCCATGATGGTGCGCGCCCTGTCCCCCAGCTCTGTCAATGCGGCCCGTCCTCGGCTGGCCAGCCGGCGCTGACGACAAGATGGAAGCCCTTGCCGTTGCCACTCTTCAGGTCCAGCGCCAGATGCCGCGCACCCTGCGCCAGGAATTTCGATGCCTCCGATCCATGGTCAATCAGCACCATGGCCGATATGGCGATCTGCGCCTTCTCGGCCTCGTCCTCCTGGTCCACGCCCCGCTCGTAGGCCTCCAGCAGCGTCAGGCTGGACAGGTCCAGGGCACCGAGCGGCGGCTCCAGCGTGCGCCCGAAGTCGGCGGCCAGCCCCAGCGCCGCCTGCATGGCGCTGTCGAAGGCCTCCTCGCAAACCGCCACCTCCAGCAGGGTGTCGCCGTTCACCCGGACGCTGACGACAATGTGCCCCGGCACGATGCACAGGGCGCGGTCATCACCCTGGCGCGTCCCTTCGGGCAGCTTGATGCCCTCCGGCAACTGGCTTTTCATGGTGCATCCTTTCAGTGCAGGCGGCCCTTGCCGCCCAATTCGAGTGGGTGTCTGGCGAACGCCTGCCGCGCCCGGACCAGCAGGGGGTCGCGGTCGGCCTCCCTCTGCTCCGATCGCACCGGCCGCCGCACCGTGCCGTTCTCTTTGAAGACGCAGAGCGCGCCGCAGTAGGCGCAGAGCGTGAAGTCGCCGGCCTTGGGCTGCACCCGCTTGCCGGTGACTTCGGTAGCACCGCTCAGCGTGGCCCCACAGTAGGGGCAGCCGCAGGTGGGCAGCCGCACCGCGTTGCTGGTAGGGTCATCCACGCGCCGCTTCCTCATGCTGCCCCGTCTCCAAAGTTGCCTGTGGGCGCGCATCGCCCGTCTGACCCTGCATACACCGGAGCGCGTCGGGGTCGCAACCAATATGGGTTACCCTCACCTGCGCAAGCATCTCCTGCGCAACGGCGATATCGGCGGCCCAACGCTCTGCAAATGCTGGATCCGACTGCACAAAGACGATGGCGTTCACCCCGGCCTGGATCAAAGCAGCCGCGCAGTTCGCACAAGGGTGCCGCGTGACATACGCGGTGCAGCCTTCAACACTCGCCCCATGCCGGCCTGCCGTCAGCAGGGCATTCAACTCTGCGTGCAGCGTCCTTTTCAGTCGGCCGTCTCTGTCGTCCAGGGCGGCCTGATCATCCACCACCCCCATGGCGAAGCCATTGTATCCCGTCGCCACGATGCGTCGGTCTGGCGCCACCAGCACGCAGCCCACCTTCGTTGACGGATCCTTGGACCAGCTCGCCACCAGCAGCGCCAGCTCCAGAAACCGACGGTCCCACTTGGTCAGCGTCCGCATACCATCACCCACCAGCGCGCACCCACCACCCGGTTGTCGATTCCCACCGCGCTCAGCGCGTGCCGGACTTTCTGCCGCACCGTGCCTTCCGCGATCCCCAGCTTCGCGGCGATCTCCTTGTTGGTCATGCCGCGGCTGATGCATTCGAACACCACCACGTCGGTGGGGCTGAGCTGATCGGGATCGGTTACCCGACCGCCCAGCTCGGGCATCGGCTCCTCATACAGGCTGACCGGATACCGCCGCACCAGCTCGCTCCGGTGACGGACCCCCAGCCGCAGGAACACATGCTTGAGGTGCACCTTCACGGTTGCCTCCGTCAGGCCGAGTTCCTTGGCAATCACCTTGTTGGACTTGCCGGCGGCGGCCCGGACAGCGCACTCGTCCATGCGCCCGGCCAGCTCCCGCTTGGGCGGTGTCGGCGTGATGACATCGCGGCCGGCCTCATTCAATGAGGTCTGCATGCTGTGCTCCCGTGCTCAAAAGGATGATCATGTGCAGCCTGTTGCGCGCCCCCATCCGAAGGCGCAGCTTCTTGGCGCGGTTCTCAATCGTGGTTCTCGACAGGCCCAGCTCGGCGCCGATCTGCTCGTCCGTCATGCCGGCCGCCGTCCGGCGCACAATCGCCAGATCGACCGGATCGCCCGGCACCTTCAGATCTTCGGGCAGCTTCAGCGCGCCGGCCATCAGTTCCCGCCGGTTCGGGACACCCATGCGGGCGAGCCCGGTCCTCGCCATGGTGCGCACCGTCTCCGGCGCAATCCCCAACGCCCGCGCCTGTTCCTTGTTGGTCTTCCCGGCCAACAACCCCTCGATCACAAGGCGGGTCCGGGGCGGCAGGGCCTCGACGCGGTGGGCGATGCTCGACGCCTCC
>NZ_LGQU01000050.1:0-62440 GCF_003115935.1 Azospirillum sp. TSH20 | reverse complement strand
GGGCCAGCCCGGGGATGCCCCCCCGCCGCTCCGCCAGCGACGGCACGCGGATCGGCACCACCGACAGGCGGTAGAACAGGTCCTGGCGGAAACGTCCCTGCTCGATCTCCGCCTGCAGGTCGCGGTTGGAGGTGGCGATCACGCGCACGTCGACCTCGACCCGCTGGCCGCCGCCGACGCGCTCAAACACCTGCTCCTGCAGGGCGCGGACGATCTTGCCCTGGGTTTCCAGCGGCATGTCGGCGACCTCGTCCAGCAGCAGCGTGCCGCCATGGGCCTGCTCGAAGGTGCCGATCTTGCGGCCGGGACCGTCGACGCCGGCCTCAGTGCCGAACAGCTCCATCTCCAGCCGTTCCGGCCGCATGGTGGCGCAGTTCAGCCCGACGAAGGGGCCGCTGGCACGGCGCGAGCGGGCATGGATCAGCCGGGCGACCACCTCCTTGCCGGCACCGGGCGGGCCGGAGATCAGCACGCGGCTGCCGGTCGGCGCCACCTTGTCGATCGACTGGCGCACCTGATTGACCGCCGAAGAGCGGCCGATCAGTTCCACGTCGCCGCCGGCGCGCAGCTTCAGTTCCTGGTTCTCGCGCTTCAGCCGCGCCGCCTCGATGGCGCGGTCGACCATCAGCAGCAGCCGGTCGGCCTTGAACGGCTTCTCGATGAAGTCGTAGGCGCCGACCTTGATCGCCTGGACCGCGGTCTCGATGTTGCCGTGGCCGGAGATCATGATGACCGGCAGGTTGCCGTGGTCCCGCATCAGCTGCTCCAGGATCTGCAGGCCGTCCAGCCTGCTGCCCTGCAGCCAGATGTCGAGCACGACGAGGCTCGGCCGGCGCGCCGCCACCTGGGCGAAGGCCTGATCGGCGTCGGCGGCCTCGCGGGTCTTGATGCCTTCGTCATTCAGGATGCCGGCTATCAGCATCCGGATATCGGCTTCGTCGTCGACGATCAGAATGTCATGCGCCATGGGCTTCGTGCCTCATCTCTCCGCCGGTCTCCGCCGGCCTGTCGTCACGGCCGCCCGCGTCGTTCGCGACCGCAACCGGGTGTGGAATGACCAGGGTCACGCGCGCCCCGGCGCCGCCTTCGCGGTCCTCCAGGGTCAGCACGCCGCCATGGTCCTCCATGATCTTCTTGACGATGGCGAGCCCCAGCCCGGTGCCCTTGGCCCGCGTCGTCACATAGGGTTCGGTCAGCCGGTCGCGCTGTTCGCCGCCGGGCAGACCCTTGCCGTTGTCCTCGACGGTGACGACGACCTTCTCGCCATCGTCCTCCACCGCGATCGCCACCTCGCCGGGCGGCAGGTCCGACCCGTCGGCGGGTGGGGTGCGCCCCTCGATGGCGTCCGCCGCGTTCTGCAGCAGGTTGGTCAGCGCCTGGGATATCTGCCGGCTGTCGCACGCCACCGTCAGCGGCCCGGACGGCAGCCGGGTGTCGAAGCGGATCTTGCCGGTATGGGCGCTCGACTGCAGGAACACCGCCTGCCGCACCAGATCGTTGATGTTGACCGGCTTCATCACCGGCTGCGGCATCCGCGCGAAGGCGGAGAACTCGTCCACCATGCGGCGGATGTCGTCGACCTGCCGGACGATGGTGTCGGTGCACATGGTGAAGACCTCCGTATCGCTGGAGATCTCCTTCAGGTATTTGCGGCGCAGCCGTTCGGCCGACAGCTGGATCGGCGTCAGCGGATTCTTGATCTCGTGCGCGATTCGGCGCGCCACGTCGGCCCAGGCCGCCTTGCGCTGCGCCGAAACCAGCTCGGTGATGTCGTCGAAGGTGACGACATAGCCGCGCACTTCGCCGGCGCGCACCTCCGCCGCGATGCGGACCAGCAGGGTAAGCGTCGGCTTGCCCGGACGGCGGATCTGGATCTGGTCCTGCACGACGCGGCCGGGCTTCTTCGGCGCATTCTCCAGCAGGTCGCCGATGTCCGGCAGCAGTTCGATCAGCGACATGCCGACCAGACGTTCCGGATCCTCCTCGCCCAGCAGGCGGGCGGCGGACAGGTTCGGCAGGTTGATGACGCCGTCGGCGTCGACGCCCAGCACGCCGGCCGACACGCCCGACAGCACCGTTTCGGTGAAGCGCCGCCGCTCGTCCAGCAGCCGGTTGGTCGACAGCAACTCCCGCCGCTGCCCCTCGATCTCGGTGGTCATGCGATTGAAGGCGCGCGACAGCAGGACGAACTCGTCCTCGCCCGGCGGCTCGGAGACGCGGACGGTGAGGTCGCCGGCGCGCACCCGTTCGGCGGCGCCGATCAGCGCGCTGATCGGGCGGACCAGTCGGGTGGCGAAGTTCAGCCCGGCCCACACCGCCGCCAGCAGCAGCAGCATCGCCACCACCAGGAAGATCAGGGTGAAGGTGATCTGCAGGCTGCCGCGCTGGTTCTCCAGCGCCGTGTATTCCTTCACCGCCCCCTCGGCCGAGGCCATGTGCTGCAGAACCCGCGGCTCCACCATGCGGCCGACATAGAGGAAGGTGTCGGATACGCGGTCCAGGCTGACCAGGGCGCGGACGCGGTCGTCGGATTCCTTGACGATCAGCGCGACCTCGCCATTGCGGGCCTGCTGGATCTTGTCTTCCGGGATCGGTTCGAATTCCAGGGTGAAGGTATAGCCGGCCCGCGCGACGATGGCGCCGGTGGTGCCGTTGAAGACGATGGCTTCCGACAGGGCGCGCAGCATCGCTTGGGTGGCGACGACCTGCTCGAACCGCTCGGGATCGCTGGAAAGCCGCGCCTCCTGCGACAGGTCGTTGGCCATCGCCAGGGCATCGGCGCGGATGTTCTGCTGGTGCTCGTGCAGATAGGCGCTGGCGACCACCAGGGATTCGTTGACCGCCGTGCGCACGCGGTCGCTGAACCAGCTCTGCACCCCGACATAGAAGAACAGGGTGGAAAACACCGTCATGATGATGGCCGGCGCCACCGCCAGCACGCTGAACACCAGAACCAGCCGGGTGTGCAGCCGCGATCCCGCCAGCCCGCGCCGCCGCCCGATCAGGATGGCGACGATCCGCCGCGCGATCAGCACGCCCAGCGTCAGCAGGATGGCAAGGTCGAGGGTCAGCAGAAGCGTGACGGTGCGCGGGTTGGCCTGCCCGAACGGCGCGCTTTCCGTCATCGCCGCATAGGTGGCGAAGCCGGCGGCCAGGGCTGCCAGCGACAGGGCAAAAGCCATCCTCTTGCCCAGGCCTACCCGCCGGGACCAGTGGAGAATCTTCTGCCAGACCGGCCTCTGGCCGGCTGCTGCGGTGTCGGAATTGGGTGGCATCGTCCGGCGCTAATCTGTTGCCGGAAAGATACACCTCTGTTGCGGCCCTGCCAAGCCGCAATGGATCTGCCTTTCGGACAGGACCGCTTACGCCAGCCGGCGCAGGAGCCGCAGGTCGGTTGCTGACCTTCGGTCCACCACCGTCCGCACCGACGTTGTGTCACAATTTTGGCACGGGTCGGTTGCGGCGGCGGCAGGACGTCAATCGGCCGGTCGGCGGCAGCCTATTTGATGCCGCGCATCACCTGGATGTCCAGGTCGCGGATCTTCTTGCGCAGCGTGTTGCGGTTCAGACCCAGCAGTTGGGCCGCCTTGATCTGGTTGCCGCGGGTCGCCGACAGGCTGAGGGAAATCAGCGGCCTTTCGATCTCGCGCAGCACGCGGTCATACAGGCCGTTGGACGGCATGCCGTCCTTGTGGGCGGCGAAATAGTCCTTCAGGTGGCGTTCGACCGCGGAGGACAGGCCCTCGCTCTGCGGCTCCTCCACCGGCTGGGCGGCCGGGGTGGCGTCGGCAAGCTCCGCCTCCACCACGTCCAGCCCGATGACCTCCTGCGAATAGAGCGCGGCCAGACGACGGACCAGATTCTCCAGCTCGCGGACGTTGCCGGGCCAGCGGTAGCGCTTCAGCCGGTCCATCGCCGCCTGATCGATGCTCTTGGCCGGAAGCCCCTGGCTGATGCCGAGATTCAGGAAGTGGCGGACCAGCAGCGGAATGTCCTCCGTCCGCTCGCGCAGCGGCGGCAGGCGGATCGGCACCACGCACAGGCGGTAGAACAGATCCTCGCGGAACAGCCCCTGGCGGATCAGTGTGCGGAGGTCGCGGTGGGTCGCCGCGATGATGCGCACGTCGGTCTTGATCGCGGTGCGTCCGCCGACCGTGGTGTATTCGCCCTCCTGCAGCACGCGCAGCAGGCGGGTCTGCGCCTCCAGCGGCATGTCGCCGATCTCGTCCAGGAACAGGGTGCCGCCCTGCGCCTGTTCGAAGCGGCCGGTCGACCGGTTGGTCGCGCCGGTGAAGGCGCCCTTTTCGTGGCCGAACAGCTCGGACTCGATCAGTTCGCGCGGGATGGCGGCCATGTTGATGGCGACGAAGGCGCCATTCCGCCGCTTGCCGTAATCATGCAGGGCACGGGCGACCAGCTCCTTGCCGGTGCCGGACTCGCCGGTGATCATCACCGTCAGGTCGGTGCCCATCAGGCGGGCCAGCACCCGGTAGATTTCCTGCATGGCGGGCGAGCGGCCGATCAGCGGCAGCTGTTCCTCGCCCTCCAGGTCGCCGCCGGGCATGGCGACCGGCGGGGTGTTGGTGTTTAGCGCCCGTTCGACGACCGACACCAGCTCCTTCAGGTCGAAGGGCTTGGGCAGATACTCAAAGGCCCCGCGCTCCGCCGCCTTCACCGCGGTGATCAGCGTGTTCTGCGCGCTCATGACGATGACGCGCAACTCGGGGCGCAGCTTCTTGATGCGTGGGATCAGGTCCAGGCCGTTTTCGTCCGGCATCACCACGTCGGTGATGACCAGATCCCCCTGCCCGTCCGCCACCCAGCGCCACAGCGTGGCGGCATTGCCGGTGGTGCGCACCTCGTGCCCCAGCCGGGCAAGGGCCTGCGTCAGGACGGTGCGGATGGCGCGATCGTCATCCGCGATGAGAATGGTCGCCGCGCTCATCAACGACTCCCCCGGCCGCCCTTGGACTGCAAGCCAGCGTCAGAAATCCTCGACTCCCCGGAAAGTTTCGGATCGTCGTTTTTCGAATCATCGTACATCGGCAGCGACACCTTGAAGACGGTCCGGCGAGGCTGGCTGTCGAACTCGATGGTTCCGCCATGATCGCCTATGAGTTTCGCCACCAATGCAAGACCAAGGCCAGTGCCGTTCACTTTGCTGGTCACGAAGGGGTCGAACAGGTTGGACTGCAGGTCTTCCGGAATGCCGTCGCCATTATCCTGCACTGTCACCAGCAAGGGCAGATGCCGGCGCACATCGCCGCCCGGCAGCGCCATGCGCACGCCATGCTGATAGGAGGTGGTCAGGGTGATCTCGCCGCCTGATTCCGGTGCAGCCTCTGCCGCATTTTTCACCAGATTCAGGAAAACCTGCACAAGTTGGTCGCGATTGCCGTAAACAGAAGGCAGTGACGGGTCGTAACGCTCGACAAAGCGTATTTTTCGGGCAAATCCGCTCTGGGCGACCTTGCGCACATGTTCCAGCACCGTGTGGATGTTCACCGCGGCGCGCTCCAGCGGCCGTTCGTCGGAGAACACCTCCATCCGGTTGACCAGCGCCACGATACGATCCGCCTCGTCGCAGATCAGGCGGGTCAGCACCCGGTCCTCGTCGCTGGCATTCTCCTCCAGCAGCTGGGCGGCGCCGCGGATGCCCGACAGCGGGTTCTTCACCTCATGCGCCAGCATCGCCGCCATGGCGGTGACGGAGCGCGCGGCATGGCGATGGGTCAGCGAATGGTCGATCTTGCGGGCCAGCGACCGCTCATGGATGGTCAGCACCACATGGTCGGGCGGGTCGCCCATGGTCGCCACCTGCACCGTGACATGGTGCGGGCCGATGCGCGGCGTGTCGATGATGACCCCGTCCTGCGACACCCGGCGGCTGCCCCGGCGCACCTGCTCGATCAGGCCCATCACCGGGCTGTCCGGCGGCAGCAGGTCCGGCAGAGGCATCCCTTCCATGGCGTTGGCGGACAGGTCGAAGAATTCCTGCCCCTCCAGATTGACGAAGCGGATGTCGCCGTTGCCGTCCACCACCAGCACCGGATCGGGCAGGCTGTTCAGCACCACCAGGGACTCCAGCCGGGGCGCCCGCACGGCGCCCGGCCGGCTGCGGCCACGCTGGCCCGGGGTGGTCATCGGAACGGGGTCCATCAGGCGGCCATCCTTTCGATTGCCGGTTCGTAGAAGGCACGGATGCGGTCGCGCACGGCGGCGGGATCGCCCAGCCGATTGACCTCCTGGCGGAACTCGTTGGAATCGCGCAGGCCGGTCGAATACCAGGAGACATGCTTGCGGGCGACCTTGATGCCGCCGTCGGTGCCGTAGTGGCTCAGCATGCTGTCGAAATGCTCCAGCAGCGTGTCCATCTGCTCGTGCAGCGGCGGATCGGGCAGCCTTTCGCCGGTGCGCAGGTAATGCATGACCTGCGACGGAAACCAGGGCCGGCCATAGCTGCCGCGCCCGATCATCACGCCGTCGGCGCCGGATTCGGCAAGGGCGCGGTCCACCGCCTCGAAGCTGGTGATGTCGCCGTTGACCACGATGGGGATCCTCACCGCCTCCTTCACATGGCGGACATAGGTCCAGTCGGCGGTCCCGGTGTAGAACTGCATGCGGGTGCGGCCATGGACCGTCACCATTTTGATCCCGCACTGCTCGGCGATGCGGGCGAGGTTCGGGGCATTCCGGTTGGTCTCGTCCCAGCCCAGCCGCATCTTCAGCGTCACCGGGATGCTGACGGCCTTCACCACCGCCTCCAGGATGCGGCCGGCCAACGCCTCGTCCCGCATCAGGGAGGAGCCGGCATGGCCGTTGACCACCTTCTTCACCGGACAGCCGAAATTGATGTCGACGACGGCGGCGCCGCGATCCTGGTTCAGCTTCGCCGCCTCCGCCATCACCTCGGGCTCGCAGCCGGCGAGTTGGACCGCCATTGGAAACTCTTCCGGCTCCGTCTCCACCATGCGCAGGGTCTGGCGGTTCTCGCGGATCATCGCCTGGCTGGCGATCATCTCCGACACGACGAGGCCGCAGCCCGCGCGCTTCACCAGACGGCGGAACGGCAGGTCGGAGACACCCGACATGGGCGCCAGGATCACCGGTCCGGCGAGCGTGATGGGTCCGATTTGTATGGTCATTCTCACCTGCCCGATTGATGGGCAAATCAACAAAGTGCCACCATTTTGGGCAACTTATCACGCTGCTGCGGATGTGTGCAAGCGCGAAGCCCCTTGGCCGCGCTCAAGCCTGTGGTGAAACCGATGCTCTTACACAGGCTTGCACCGGGTGCTCCCTCAACTCCAGGCCCATTGCCCGATCAGCACGTTCGACACGAACTTGACGCCGGGATAGGCAAGGGTCGCCAGCAGATAGACGATCAGCATGGTCCGCGCCGCCGTCCGCCCGCGCACGCCGGTCCGGTATTCGGCCAGCAGCAGGATGCCGATGACGACGAAGGTGGCCAACGACAGCAGGGTCTTGTGATCGGTGCGGAACAGCAGACCCTGCTCGAAATAGAGCACCGCCATGCCGGTGGCGAGACCCGCGCCGAGGATCACCTCCGACGCGATCAGCAGACGCAGTTGCAGCCGCTCGCTCTCCGCCACCGGGGGCAGGAAGCGGCTGAGCGGAGTCGGCCGCTTGGTCTTCAGCGCCCGGGTCTGGATCACCGCGGCGAAGGACGACACGGCACTCAGCGTCAGCAGGGCATAGGTGAAGACCGACACCGCAATGTGCAGGTCGATCCACACGCCCGGCGCATTGCCGCGCAGGACCGGGGCGGGCGCATCCTCGGTCAGCGTCGCCAGCAGGCAGACGGCCAGCAGATAGGGCAGCAGCAGCGGCGCCAGCCTCCACGCCGTGTCATGGAGCAGGCTGAGCCCGATGAACAGCGCCATGCAGGCGGCGGTCGTGACCCACAGCGCGGTGGAGAATCCGGTCTGCCATTGGCCGGCGACCTGCAGGATCGCCCACATGCCCGGACCGGCGGCGGCGAGCAGCAGGGCACCCCAGAAGGACCAGCCGCGCCCCTCCACCCCCTGCCCCGCGATGCGCCGGTAAGGATAGAAGGCGGCAGGCAACAGGGCCACCAGAGCCGTCAGGCTCAAGAAAATGTTCTGCGACATGGACCCGAATGCACTCCCGTCCTTCCGCCGTCATGCTGCCATGACGTGCCGCCATATCATGCCACCCGCCCCTGGACATTGTCCGGAGCTTACAGGCGGCAAGGCTCGGCACTTGGCGGAACCACGGCGACAGGCTAGGCTCCGCGACGTTTCCGTCAAGTGGCTATCATATCTTACGGTTTGCCTCATGCCCACCTGCATCGCGCCCACCTGCATCGCCCTGATCGTCGCCGGCGGATCCGGCCAGCGGTTCGGCGCCGAACGGCCGAAGCAGTATCTCGACCTCGCCGGCAAGCCGGTGTTGCGCCGGACGGTGGAGGCCTTTCTCAGCCACCCCCAGGTCACCGGCGTGCGCGTGGTCATCGACCCCACCTGGCGCGAGGCTTATGACGCCGCCGTTGCAGGCCTTGGCCTGCCCGATCCGGTGGCCGGCGGTGCCAGCCGTCAGGACTCGGTGCGCAATGGGTTGGAGGCGCTGGCCGCCGATGGCGCCCCCGACCTCGTGCTGATCCACGATGCCGCCCGGCCGCTGATCGACGGGGCCACCATCGGCGCGGTGATCGCGGCGCTCGACAGCACGCCCGGCGCCATCGCCGCGGTGCAGGTCGCCGACACCCTTAAGCGTGGCAGCGACAGCGCCATCACGGGAACGGTGGACCGCGAGGGACTGTGGCGAGCACAGACCCCGCAGGGCTTCCGCTTCCCCGCCATTCTGGAGGCGCACCGTGCCGCCGCCGGCCTGTCGCTGACCGACGATGCCGCGGTGGCGGAGCGTGCCGGTCTGGCCGTGGCCCTGGTGCCGTCCAAGGAGGACAATTTCAAGGTGACCACCCCTGACGACCTGACCCGCGCCACCCGCGCGATCATGAGCAGCCTGTGGGACGTGCGGACCGGCAGCGGCTTCGACGTTCATCGCTTCACCGACGGCGATTTCGTGACGCTTTGCGGCCTGCGCGTGCCGCACGACCACGGACTGGAAGGCCATTCCGACGCCGATGTCGGCCTGCATGCCCTGACCGACGCGATTCTCGGCGCGCTGGCCGCCGGCGATATCGGCAGCCACTTCCCGCCGACCGATCCGCGCTGGCGCGGTGCCGACAGCGCCAAGTTCCTGCGCCACGCCGCCGATCTGGTGGCGGAGCGCGGCGGCGTCATCGCCCATGCCGACGTCACCATCATCT
Organism: Azospirillum sp. TSH20; assembly: GCF_003115935.1. NCBI lineage: Bacteria > Pseudomonadati > Pseudomonadota > Alphaproteobacteria > Rhodospirillales > Azospirillaceae > Azospirillum > Azospirillum sp. TSH20. Next base: position 53,127 of record NZ_LGQU01000050.1, on the reverse strand, counting down.
GCGAGCGGCCCAAGGTCGGCCCCCACCGCGCCGCGATGTCCGAGCGCATTGCCCAAATCCTGGGCATCGAGGTCGGCCGGGTCAGCGTCAAGGCGACCACCACCGAGCAGTTGGGCTTCACCGGCCGGCGCGAGGGCATCGCCGCCCAGGCAGTGGCGACCATCCGGCTCCCCGGTTAACATCCAATTCAACGCCCAGAACCGGGAGAAGCCGTCATGTTTCCCGAGCCCATCCGCGAGCTTGCCGCCCAGGTGCTGGCCGAATACGGCCTCTCCGGCTTCATGCTGGCGACCGCCGAGTCCTGCACCGGCGGCCTGATCGCCGGCGCCCTGACCGACATCGCCGGTTCGTCCAAGGTGGTCGATCGCGGCTTCGTCACCTACACCAACATCGCCAAGACCGAGATGCTCGGCGTTCCCGCCAGCCTGCTGCACGCCCATGGCGCGGTCAGCCCGGAGGTGGCGGTCGCCATGGCCGTCGGTGCCCTGGCGAAGTCACGGGCCGACGTGACGGTGGCGGTGACCGGCATCGCCGGCCCCGGCGGCGCGACCGAGACCAAGCCGGTGGGCCGCGTCTATGTCGCCACCGCCGTGCGCGGCGGAGCGGCCAAGGCCAAGGAATACACCTTCCCCGGCGACCGCGACGCCGTACGCATGGCAACGGTTCAGGCGGCGCTGGAGAGGCTGCGGCTGGCCCGCCCGACCGGAAGCCTGCGCTGAAGAATCGCCGCCAACGTCTTTACCAAGAAGGAAAATCCCCCGATGCCGACCATCAACATCCAGCTGTTCGAAGGCCGCACCGTCGAACAGAAACGCGAATACGCCAAGGCGCTGACCGAAGCGACCGTGAAGGTCCTCGGCTGCTCGCCCTCGGCGGTGGACATCATCTTTCAGGACGTGAAGAAAAGCGATTGGGCCAGCGGCGGGGAGCTGTGGTCGGACAAGAGCTGACCGACCACGGCTAGCCCGGCGTCAGGCCGGCTGCGTCACCCGGCCCGGCCCATAAAGCTGGGCCGCACGCGTTTCGAAGGCCTGTACCATGCGGCGCACCGCCTCGTTGAACAGCAGGCCCATGATCTTCTGCAGCATCTTCGAGCGGAACTCGAAATCGACGAAGAAGTCGACGCAGCAGCCGCCGGGATGATCGTTGAAGATCCAATGATTGTTCAGGTACTGGAATGGTCCGTCGGTGTACTGCACGTCGATCCGGCAGGCTGGCGCACTCAACTCCACCCGTGAGGTGAAGCGCTCGCGGACCATCTTGAACCCGATGATCAGGTCCGCGAACATGACATCGCCTTCACGCTTGCGGATTCGGGCCGCCAGGCACCAGGGCAGAAACTCCGGATACTTCTCCACATCGGCGACCAGGTCGTACATCTGCTGGGGCGTGTAGGGAAGAACCTTCTTTTCCGCGTGCGTCGGCATGCCCGTACCCGTGTCCTTCTATTGAACCGCCTGCATCAGGCGGCCGCGACCCCCAGCTTGCGCAGCCGGGCTTCGCGCAGCTTCTCGAAATCGGCGCCCGCATGGTAGGACGAGCGCGTCAGCGGCGACGAGGCCACCAGCAGGAAGCCCTTGCCGCGGCCGACAGTGGAATAACCGTCGAACTCCTCGGGAGTCACGAAACGATCCACCGCCGCATGCTTGGGCGTGGGCTGGAGATACTGCCCAATCGTCAGAAAGTCCACATCGGCGGAGCGCAGATCGTCCATAACCTGCCCGATCTCCTCCTTCGTCTCGCCCAGCCCGACCATCAGGCCGGACTTGGTGAAGATCGTCGGATCCAGCTCCTTCACCCGCGCCAGCAGCTGAAGCGAGGTGAAATAGCGCGCACCGGGGCGGATGTTGGGATACAGGCGCGGAACGGTCTCCAGATTGTGGTTGAAGACGTCCGGCTTGGCCTCCACCACCACCTCGACCGCACCCTTCTTCTTCTGGAAATCGGGGGTCAGGATCTCGATGGTTGTCGTCGGCGACGCGGCGCGGATGGCACGGATGGTGCGGGCGAAATGCTCGGCGCCGCCGTCGGCCAGATCGTCGCGGTCGACCGAGGTGATGACGACGTGGCTCAGCTTCAGCTGGCCCACCGCCTCGGCCACATTGTCCGGCTCATGCGGGTCCAGCAGGTCGGGACGCCCGGTCTCCACATTGCAGAAGGCGCAGCCGCGCGTGCAGATGGAGCCCAGGATCATGAAGGTGGCGTGCTTGTGCTTCCAGCACTCCCCGATGTTCGGGCAGGCGGCCTCCTCGCACACGGTGTTCAGCTTCAGACCGCGCATCAGCTGGCGGGTCTCGTTGTATTCCTGGCTCATCGGCGCCTTGACCCGGATCCAGGCCGGTTTGCGCTGGATCGGGTTGTCGGGCTTATGGGCCTTTTCGGGGTGGCGCAGCTTCTCGGTCTGGTCGACGAGGGTCATGGTCTAAAGCTCCCGATGGCCGACGCGATGCCCCGGCCCCGACAATAGGTGCGATGAGGATGTCAAACCCGCCATTCCGGCGGAAACAGTTCGGCCGGATAGGCCGGATCGAGCGCCTGGTCAAGCGTGAAAGGCGGCAAGACCGGGAAATGCCCGTCGGGCATATCCGCCTCGACGGCCGCCCGCAGCCGGGCGCGTCGGTAGACTTTCTCAAAGACAGAGCCGCAGAAAGGCCGCAGGCTAGGACTAGCAGAGATCTCGTCGATCAGCTTTTCCCGCTGCTCCCGAATGGTCAGCCGCCAACCACGCTCACATCGTTCGCGCAGGTCAGGACAGAACAACCATTTCAGTAAATGCACGAACAGCACGGTCAGCCGGCTGTCAATCTCGGACTTCTGGCTGCGGCCCATGCTCTCGATCTCCTCGGCGACGTTCTCCCAGTCGACCGGGGCGTTGTTCCGCTCGGCGCCGGCACGGCGAAGCTCCTGCGCCTGGGCTTGCGTCCAGGCGTAGAAATCCTCGTCGTAGGCGGCGCTGCTGCGGTCCATGGCTCCGTCCAAAGGGGAAAAACGTCACCTCGGAAAATCTTAGTTAAAAGTGGATCGCCCGGCCATAGGCATCAAGGACCGACTCATGCATCATTTCCGACAGGGTCGGGTGCGGGAACACCGTGTGCATCAGTTCAGCCTCGGTCAGCTCCGACGACTTGGCGATGCCGTAGCCCTGGATCAGCTCGGTCACTTCCGCGCCGATCATGTGGGCGCCCAGCATCTCGCCGGTCTTGGCGTCGAAGATGGTCTTGATCAGGCCTTCCGGCTCGCCCAGCGCGATGGCCTTGCCGTTGCCGACGAAGGGGAAGCGGCCGACCTTGATCTCGTAACCGGCTTCCTTCGCCTTCTTCTCCGTCAGGCCGACCGACGCGATCTGCGGGTGCGAGTAGGTGCAGCCCGGGATATTGCGGACGTTCAGCGCATGCGGGTGCTTGCCGGCGATGTGCTCGGCGACGATCACGCCTTCATGGCTGGCCTTGTGGGCGAGCCAGGGGGCGCCGGTCACGTCGCCGATGGCGTAAACGCCCGGCTCGTCGGTCTCGCACATGCCGTTGGTCTGGATGTGGCCGCGGTCGGTCTTGACCTTGGTGTTCTCCAGGCCGAGGCCCTCGGTGTTCGGGCTGATGCCGACGGCGACGATGACGCGGTCGACCGTGATGTCTTCGGTCTTGCCGCCGGCCTCGACGGCCACGGTCACGCTGTCGGCGGCTTTGCGCAGATTGCCGGCCTTGCCGCCGGTGATGATGCGCATGCCCTGCTTCTCGAAGGCTTTCCGCGCCATTGCGGAGATTTCCTCATCCTCCACCGGAAGGATGCGGTCCATCACCTCGACCACTGTAACTTTGGCGCCCAAGGCATTGTAGAAGCTGGCGAATTCGATGCCGATGGCACCGGACCCGATCACCAGCAGCGACTTCGGCATGCTGTCCGGGGTCATCGCCTTGCGATAGGTCCAGACCAGCTTGCCGTCATCCTCCAGCCCCGGCAGCGTGCGGGCGCGCGCACCGGTGGCGATGATGATGTGCTTGGCGCCGAAGGTGCCGACCGGGGCCTCGCCCTTGGTCACCGCCACCTGCCCCTTGCCGAGCAGCTTGGCGGAGCCTTCAATCACCGCGACCTTGTTCTTCTTCAGCAGGTGCTTGACGCCGCCGTTCAGCTGCCCGGCGACCTTGCGCGACCGGGCGACGACCTTGTCGAGGTCGAAGGACGGGTTCTGGATGACCAGACCATAGTCGGCGGCATGCTTGGCGAGATGCAGCACCTCGGCCGAGCGCAGCAGCGCCTTGGTCGGGATGCAGCCCCAGTTCAGGCAGATGCCGCCCAGGTTTTCACGCTCGATGACCGCGGTGTGCAGGCCAAGCTGCGCGGCGCGGATCGCCGCCACGTAACCGCCCGGCCCGCCGCCGATGACGATGACGTCGTAATTCATGTCGGCCAAGGGTGTTCTCCCCATTCAGGAGCGAGGCGCATCCTCGCGGCCGGCGGCAAAGATGCCTTCCTCGACCCGGCACGCCTCGTCGATGATCGTCTGGTACAGGGTGGCCATGAAGTCCGGATCCAGGCCGTACGCCAGCCCCGCCTCGGCCGCCCGCTTTTTCACCGCTTCGACGCGGTCGGGCAGCACGGCCGGCAGGTTCTCCGCCATCTTCACCGCTGCGACGCGGTGGACGACGGACAGGCGCTTGCCCAGCAACGCGACGAGTTCGTCGTCGATGGCGTCGATCTCGGCGCGGAGCGGGGCAAGGCTTTTCGACATGGAACCGGATCCTCAAACCATCAGAGCAGCATCGAGAGCGGATCCTCGAGCAGCTTCTTCACCGCCGCAAGGAATTCCGCACCGACGGCGCCATCGGCGACGCGGTGGTCGAAGGTGCCGGTCAGGCTCATCACCGTGGCGATGGCCAGCGCGCCGTCCTTCACCACCGGGCGCTGCTCGCTGGCGCCGACCGCCAGGATGCAGGCCTGCGGCGGGTTGATGATCGCCTGGAACTGCTTGATCCCCATCATGCCCAGGTTGGAGATGGAGATCGTGCCGCCCTGATACTCTTCCGGCTTCAGCGCGTTGTCGCGCGCCTTCTTGGCCAGCGCCTTCATCTCGTTGGAGATGTCGGCCAGACCCTTGGTCTCCGCCTTCTTGACGATCGGGGTGATCAGCCCGGTCGGAGTGGCGACGGCCACCGACACGTCGGCGTGGCTGTATTGCAGCATCGCCTCGTCGGTCCAGGACGCGTTGATCGCCGGGACCTTCTTCAGCGCCAGCGCCACGGCACGGATGATGAAGTCGTTCACCGACAGCTTGTAGGCGTCGGACCGGCCGTTCAGTTCGGCACGGACCTTCATCAGCGCGTCGATCTCGACATCCACCGTCAGGAAATAGTCGGGGACGGTGCGCTTCACCTCGCCCAGACGCTTGGCGATGGTCTTGCGCATGCCGCTGTTCGGCACGGCGGTGTAGGCCATGCCCAGCTTGTCGGCGAGCGACTTGGCATCCACACCCTCGGCCTTCGCCGGTGCCGGAGCAGCGGCGGGAGCAGGAGCGGCCGCGGCCGGTGCCGGGGCAGCCGCCGGAGCGGCAGCGGCCTTGGCCGGACCGGCGGCCTTGGCGGCCTCCACGTCGGCCTTGACGATGCGGCCGTGCGGGCCGGTGCCCTTGACCGACTTCAGGTCGACGCCGGCCTGTTCGGCGATGCGGCGCGCCAGCGGGCTGGCGAACACGCGCTCACCGGCAGCAGCCGGAGCGGCAGCGGCCGGAGCCGGAGCAGCGGCGGCCGCCGGGGCGGCCGACGGCGCCGGTGCAGCGGCCGGAGCGGCGGCTGCCGCCGGAGCCGCAGCAGCCGGGGCCGGAGCGGAGCCGGCCGAAGCCAGCGCGCTCTCGTCCTCACCCTCTTCCAGCAGGATGGCGATCGGGGTGTTCACCGCGACGCCCTGGCTGCCGGCCGGGATCAGGATCTTGCCGATGCGGCCTTCATCGACCGCTTCGACTTCCATGGTGGCCTTGTCGGTTTCGATCTCGGCGAGCACGTCGCCGGACTTCACCGTGTCGCCTTCCTTCTTCAGCCACTTGGCGAGGTTGCCCTCGGTCATCGTGGGCGAGAGGGCGGGCATCAGAATCTGAACGGTCATCCTATCAGCCCTCCTCTCAACGATAGCAGGCTTGCTTGGCGGCCTTGACGATGTCGGCGACCTGCGGCAGCGCCAGCTTTTCCAGGTTGGCGGCGTAGGGCATCGGCACGTCCAGGCCGGCCACGCGGGCCACCGGCGCGTCCAGATAGTCGAATGCCTGCTCCATCATCAGCGCGCACATTTCCGAACCGATGCCGGCAAAGGGCCAGCCTTCCTCGACGGAGACGAGGCGGTTGGTCTTCTTGACGCTGTTGACGATGGTGGCGGTGTCCAGCGGACGGATTGTGCGCAGGTTGATGACCTCCGCGTCGATGCCTTCCTTCGCCAGTTCCTCGGCGGCGGCCAGGGCATGGCCGACCATGATCGAGAAGGCGGTGATCGTCACGTCCTTGCCCTGACGCTCGATCTTGGCCTTGCCGATCGGCAGGACGAACTCCTCGTCCTCCGGAACCTCGAAGCTCTGGCCGTAGAGAATCTCGTTCTCCAGGAAGACAACGGGGTTCGGATCGCGGATCGCCGCCTTCAGCAGACCCTTGGCGTCGGCCGCCGACCAGGGCGAGACCACCTTCAGGCCCGGGCAATGCGCGTACCACGAGGCATAGCACTGCGAATGCTGGGCGGCGACGCGGGCGGCGGCGCCGTTCGGGCCGCGGAAGACGATCGGACTGCCCATCTGGCCGCCGGACATGTACAGCGTCTTGGCGGCCGAGTTGATGATGTGGTCGATCGCCTGCATGGCGAAGTTGAAGGTCATGAACTCGACGATCGGCTTCAGCCCCTTGAAGGAGGCACCGACGCCCAGACCGGCGAAGCCGATCTCGGTGATGGGCGTGTCGATGACGCGACGCTCGCCGAATTCCTGCAGCAGGCCCTGGGTCACCTTGTAGGCGCCCTGGTACTGCGCGACCTCCTCGCCCATGACGAAGACCTTCTCGTCACGGCGCATTTCCTCGGCCATCGCGTCACGGAGCGCCTCGCGGACCGTCTTCTTCACCGTCTTGGCGAAGAACTTGTCCTCGTCCGAGTCAGGAGCCGAAACCGGAGCGGCCGGCACGGTCGGCGCCGGAGCCTGCACCGCCGACGGGGCGGCCTTGGTCTCTTCCGAAGCCGGGGCCGCGTTGGCCGGAGCGGCGGCGGCCGGGGCGTTGCCGCCCTTGGACAGCGCGCTCTCGTCCTCGCCCTCTTCCAGCAGGATGGCGATGGGGGTGTTCACCGCGACATTGTCGGTGCCTTCGGGCACCAGGATCTTGCCGACGCGGCCTTCATCGACCGCTTCGACTTCCATGGTGGCCTTGTCGGTCTCGATCTCGGCGAGCACGTCGCCGGACTTCACCGTGTCGCCTTCCTTCTTGACCCATTTCGCCAGCTTGCCCTCGGTCATGGTGGGCGACAGGGCCGGCATCAGCACTTCGATCGGCATTCCTCAACCTCCGGCGGCGCGGGGAAACCGGTTGCCGCTCCCTATATGGGGGCAACCCGTCCCTCTGGCGCCGCTCCTGCTTTTCGTTGACGTCAGGACCAGACGGTGGACGACGGTCAGCTCTCGACCAGGATGTCGGTCCACAGCTCCGACGGATCGGGCTCGGGGCTCTGCTGCGCGAACTCGGCCGATTCGGTCACGATCGCCTTCACAGCGCGATCGATCTCCTTCAGCTTGTCCTCGTCGGCATGGCCGCCGGCCAGCAGCTTCGACTTCAGCTGGTCGATGGGATCGGACTCCGACCGCATCTTCTCGACCTCCTCCTTCGTCCGGTACTTGGCCGGATCGGACATGGAGTGGCCGCGGTAGCGGTAGGTCTTCATCTCCAGGATGACCGGGCCGTTGCCTTCGCGGATGTAGTTCACCCACTGGTCGGCGGCGGCCTTCACCTCGAGCACGTCCATCCCGTTGACCTGATAGCCGGGGATGCCGTAGGCAGCGCCGCGCTGATGCAGTTCACCGGCCGAGGCACGCTCCTGCGAGGTGCCCATGGCGTACTTGTTGTTCTCGATGACGAACAGAACCGGCAGCTTCCAGAGCGCCGCCATGTTGAAGCTCTCGTACACCTGGCCCTGGTTGATGGCGCCGTCGCCGCAATAGACCGCGGACACGCCGCCGTCATTGAGGTACTTGTGCGCGAAGGCCAGACCGGTGCCGAGCGGAACCTGGCCGCCGACGATGCCGTGGCCGCCGTAGAAGTTCTTCTCGCGGCTGAACATGTGCATCGAGCCGCCCTTGCCCTTGGAGTAGCCCCCAATGCGGCCGGTCAGCTCGGCCATCACGCCCTTGGCTTCCATGCCGCAGGCCAGCATGTGGCCGTGGTCACGGTAGCTGGTGATGACGGTGTCGCCATCCTTCAGCGCCGCCTGCACGCCGACGACGACGGCTTCCTGGCCGATGTAAAGATGGCAGAAGCCGCCGATCAGGCCCATGCCGTACAGCTGGCCCGCCTTCTCTTCGAAGCGGCGGATCAGCAGCATCTCGCGATAGTAATGAAGAAGCTCTTCGGAAGAGACGGCTTGAGCGGGCGCGGTGTCGGTCTGCGCCTTGGTGGAACGGCGTCGGGACGCGGCCATGATTCCTCCCCAGGGTTCAAGCGGCAAAGGTCGTTGACAACACCTTTTGCCGCCGCGCGTTGCGGGCATGCGAGAGCCCGCACCGGAAGCGAATATGGCGCGCACACTACACGAGCTTCAGGGCTCGCGCAAACGTCTGTTTTTGCAGCGCTATTTCAGATTAACCGCGATTCGGTTAATCGGCTGATATCCCCTTACTTCTGCTGGCTCGCCCCTTCCGGATCGGCCAGTTTGGGAAGCTTGACGATGACGTCGCGGGGGTTAGCGAAATTCAGCATCAGCCGCGCCCGCTCCTCCAGCATGTCGCGGTCGAGACCGTCGCCGCGCAGCAGCTGGGCGCGCCGTTCCATGTCCTCCCGCTCGGTGTGGAGTTGGTTGAGGACCTCTTCGGCCTGGGCGATTTCCCCCTGGATCTGCTTCATCGCCACCAGCCCGCGGTCGCCATGGATCGCGTAGTAGGCGAAGTAGGCGACCACGCAAGCGCACAGCGCCGGCATGATTGCTTGGCGGAGCGCGCTTTTGGCGGCGCGGGCGAGCGTGTCGGTGAGGTCGGCGATCATCGTCATGGTGGCACGATGGAATCACAGCGGCTTTCCACCGGTCAAACGAAAAAGATGGAACAGCCAAGTCGCAAAAGCTTCGTGATCTTTGCGCAACCCAGTAATGGGTATCCGTCACGCCCAACCCACAAGTCGACAACATGTTCCCGTAAAGTTCTCGTCGGCAATCGGGCGTCCCATCGGGCTACGCTCCCGCTCATAGGTACAGCCATCCACCCGGCATAGAGCGAAGGTGCATGGAATGAAACCGGCGGTGGCGTGTTTGGACCCACACGGTGCCGTTGTGTCCGGGTCCGAGTCCATTGCGTCTTCGCACCTCCGGTCCCGCCGACGGCGCCGCCAACTGGCTGAGGAGCGATACCCCATGCGCAGCAAGTTTCTGATCGTGGCCCTGCCCGCCCTGCTTTTGGGTCTGGCGGCCTGCGACGACCAAAACGCCCAGAATTCCAACGCGTCGAACCAGAGCAGCCCGACCACCAGCAGCGGGTCGAGCAGCGGCTCCACCACCGTCCCGCCGCCCTCGACCGGCGTTCCGGTACAGGGCGGCACGTCGGGCAATTCGATGAACGAGACCAGCGGCGCCACCCGTACGGCGCCGGGTGGCTCGACGGCCGGCGGTTCGGCCGGCGGCGGCGCCAGCACCGGCGGCTCCCCCACCCCGTCGGGCAGCCAGTAAGGCAGGACGTGGTGGACGGTCACACGTCCACCACCCGCCTCCGCCGGTCCGATGCCTCGCCGCTGCTGTCCGGTTCGAAGGCGATGCCCTTGACCAGCGCCACCACCGGGCGGCCGGGCACCAGTTCCAGTTCACGCACGGCCGCCCGCGTGATGCGCGCGATCAGGAACGAGCCGCCCACCGCCAGCCGCACGTCGGCCGACGATGGGCCGGACTCCGCCACCTTCGCAACGGTTGCGGTCAGCGCGTTGCGCAGGCTGACGCCGCTCGGCTGCTGCAAGGCGATGATGACGTCGCGGGCATGGATGTGCAGCCGCACCGCCGCGCCGGGCGGGCGGTCGATCTGCGGCACCGTCAGGTGCCCGCCGTCGAAAGCCAGTACCGACAGCCCATCCTCCGGAACATGGCGCTCGACCGTCAGGTCCAGCACCGCACCGGCATCATGCGCACCGGTCACCGCCGACAGGTCGAGCCGGCCCATCACCGCGCCCACCGGTCCGGCCGCACGCACCCTGCCCTCCGCGATCAGCACCATCGTGGTGGCGAGCCGCACCACCTCGTCCAGCGCGTGGCTGACCAGGACGATGGGGATGTTCATCTCGTCGCGCAGCCGCTCGATATAGGGCATGATCTCCGCCTTGCGGGCGGCGTCGAGCGAGGCCATCGGCTCGTCCATCAGCAGCAGGCGCGGCTGTGCCAGCAGGGCGCGGCCGAAGGCAACCCGCTGTTTTTCACCACCGGATAGGCCACGCGGCCGGCGGTCCAGCAGATGGCCCAGCCCCAGCAACTCCACCACCGGCTCGAAGGCGATGCGCCGCTCCCCGGCAGGCACACGGCGCAGCCCGTACTCCAGGTTGCTGCGTACCGTCATGTGCGGGAACAGCCGCGATTCCTGGAAGACATAGCCGATGCGCCGCCTTTCCACCGGCACGTCGATGCGCCGTGCGCTGTCGAAGAACACGGTGTCGCCGATGCGGATATGCCCGGCGTCGGGCCGCCTCAGCCCGGCAATCGCATTGATGACCGACGTCTTGCCGGAACCGGAGCGGCCGAACAGCGCCGTCACCCCGCGCTCCTCCGCGGTGAAGGCGATGTCGAGCGTGAAGGCGCCCAGGGTCTGGCGGATGTGCAGGTCGAGCATGGTCAGACCTGCCCGATCAGGCGGCGAACCCGGTTCGCCAGAAACTCCGACAGCATCAGCGCCAGCAACGCCACGCCGAAGGAGATCGTCGCCAGCCGCGCCGCAACCGCGTCGCCGCCCGGTTCCTGCGTCGCGGCATAGATCGCCAGCGGCAGCGTCTGCGTCTTGCCGGGGATGTTGGAAACGAAGGTGATGACCGCCCCGAACTCGCCCATCGCGGCGGCGAAGGCGACGATGGCGCCGGACAGCAGGCCGGGCGCCATCAGCGGCAGCAGGATGGTGAAGAAGCGATCGACCGGCCCGGCGCCCAGCGTGCGCGCCGCCGCCTCCAGCCCGCCGTCGATGGCCTCCACCGACAGGCGGATCGCCCGCACCATCAGCGGAAAGGAGGTCACCGCCACCGCCAGCGACGCGCCCTCCGCCGTGAAGATCAGCTTGATGCCGAAGGTCTGGTAGAGCCAGCCGCCGACCACTCCCTTGGTCCCCATCGTCACCAGCAGGATATAGCCGGTGACCACGGGCGGCAGGACCAGCGGCAGATGCACCAGCCCATCGACCAGCGTCTTGCCCGGAAAGGAATAACGGCCGAGCACCCAGGCGGCGAGCACGGCCACCGGCAAACCCAACGCGATGGCGACGCCCGCGACACGCAGGCTCAGCAGCAACGCGGTGGTTTCCATCGGCGTCAGGAGTTCCATGCGGCAGAGCTTACGGCGCCTTGGGTGCCGGAACGAAGCCGAATTCCTTCCACACCGCCATGCCGTCCGGCGATTTCATGTAGTCGAGGAAGGCCACCCCCGCCGGACTCTTCGACGATGCCGCCAGGGCCGCCGGATAGGTGATGGCCGGATAGCTGTCGGGCGGGAAGGCCGCGGCGACCTCCACCCCCGGATCGATGGCGGCGTCGGTGCGATAGACGATGCCCAGCGGCACCTCGCCACGGCTGACCAGCACCAGCGCGGCGCGCACGCTGTCGGCCCGCGCCAGCTTCGGTTCGACCGCCGTCCATTGCCCCAGCGTCTCCAGCGCCGCCTTGGCGTACTTCCCGACCGGAACGTTCGACGGGTCACCGGTGGCGAGCCGCCCGTCGCCCAACTGGTCCGCCAGCTTGCCGCCCTTGGAGAGGTCGGGCTTCAGGGGCGAGCCTTTCGGCACCACCGCCACCAGCTCGTTGCCCAGCAAGTTCACCCGGCTGTCGGTCTTGATGAGATCGCGCTTCTGCAGATAGTCCATCCAGTCGAGATCGGCCGAGATGAAGATGTCGGCCGGGGCGCCATTCTCGATCTGCTTGGCCAGCGCAGACGAGGCGGCGAAGGACGACGTCACGCTATTGCCGGTCTTCGCCTTGAACTGGGACGCCAGCTTTTCGACCGCATTCTTGGTCGAGGCCGCCGCCAGGACCAGCACGTCCTGCGCCATCGCCGCCGGGGCGGTGACCGTCAGTCCGATGCCCAGCACGACTGCCGAAACCGCCGCCGTGAATACGCGACGCTCGAACGTCCCATTCAAACCGACCATCGCCACCTCCTGCCGAACTCATCGCTTCGCTTATATTCCAACGGATACAACGCTTCGCGGTTGCGGTAAAGCGTAAACGGTGCAATCCGCACCATGGAGGCATGGCGGCCATCCGCATCATGTCATGACTTGCGTTGCGGCCCCGTGATAGGAAGTGCGGCTGATCGGACCAGTTTCATAACCACTTCCCGCTCCCCCTCCCGCACCAGGAAAGCCCCATGCGCGCCGTGAAGATTTCCCCCTCGATTCTCTCCGCCGATTTCGCCCGGCTAGGCGAGGAGGTCCGCGCGGTCGACGCCGCCGGCGCCGACTACATCCACATCGACGTGATGGACGGCCATTTCGTGCCGAACCTCACCATCGGGCCGGGCGTGGTGAAGGCGCTGCGTCCGCATTCCGCCAAGGTCTTCGACGTCCACCTGATGATTTCGCCGGTGGACCTGTTCATTCCGGACTTCGCCAAGGCCGGCGCCGACATCATCACCGTCCATCCGGAGGCCGGCCCGCACCTGCACCGCACCATCCAGCTGATCAAGTCGCTGGGCAAGAAGGCCGGCGTCTCGCTGAACCCGGCTACCCCGGTGGACGCCATCCAGCATGTGCTGGAGGACATCGACCTCGTGCTGGTGATGACGGTGAACCCCGGCTTCGGCGGCCAGAGCTTCATCAAGAGCCAGCTTCCGAAAATCCGCGACCTGCGTGCCCGCATCGACGCGCTCGGCAAGCAGATCGACCTGGAGGTGGACGGCGGCATCAACCCGGAGACCGCCCGTCTGGCGATCGAGGCCGGCGCCGACGTGCTGGTCGCCGGTACCGCCACCTTCACCGGCGGTCCGGACCAGTATGCCGCCAACATCCGCGCGCTGCGCTGAACGAACAGTTCGAATAAACGCAAACGGCCCCGCAATGCTCCCCCGGATGGGAGGAGCGTTGCGGGGCCGCTTCGATTCAGGCCGGAATGGTCACCAACCCGGCCGCAGCTCTCGTCAGCGGGTCGGCGGCGTATAGGGCGCACCGCCAGTCATGCCGCGCGTGCTCATGTTGCCTTCCGTCTGCGATCCGGTCCCGGAATAGCTCGGAGCGGCATAGCTGGGAGCGGTATAGCTCGAACCGGAGTTGCTGTAGCCGTAGGTCCCGGCGCTCGACCCGGAATAGGTGACTGGCGGGGTCATGCTCTCCGCCCGCTGCCGTTCGGCCAGCTGGCGTTCGCCGATGCTCTCGCCCAGCACGACGACCTTGCCGCCCTGCGCGGTGTCGGTCAACGGCAGGCCGCGGGCCGGCGCGCTCAGCGGCGGCACGCCGGTCGTCGAGCCCACCGTGTAGCTGGAGCCGGCCTGCGGCGTCGTCGCGGAACCGGCCAACTGGGCCATCGCGCCGGTCGACAGCAGAACGGCACCCACAGCGGTGAAAATGAAGGTCTTGTTCATAACGCATCTCCTAAACAGTCGTCCGTGGCGGCACCGCAGTGCAGCGTCGGAAACGTGATGCGGAGAACATGGCCGGCACCGGAAAGGTTCCCGGTCGTGTTTCGGATACCCAAAGGCGAGGCACCCTAAAAGATCACGCATCGGCGAGAACCAAATGCGTCTCTGCCCGTTATTGGGCATGGGAAGACGGTCCCGCAACGGAAGGGAAATCACCATGGGCATTCTCTGGACGATCATCATCGGCTTTATCGCCGGCATCGTCGCCAAGTTCCTGATGCCGGGTCGCGATCCGGGCGGCTTCATCATCACCACCCTGCTGGGCATCGCCGGCGCTTTCGTCGCGACGTATCTGGGTGCCGCCGTCGGCTGGTACCGGCCGGGCGAGGGAGCGGGATTCATCGGCGCGATCGTCGGCGCGATCATCATCCTGGCCATCTACCGCATGATCGCCGGCCGCCGGACGACGGTCTAAGCGACGGCAGCGGAACACGCCGGCTTGCCTGAAAGCCGGACAAGACATAGCCAGACAAGATAAGGGGACCACCGGACGGCCGGCGGTCCCTTTTTCATTTCGGAGCGGATCAAACCAGCGCCACCGGCTGCGGCATGAAGATGGCGCGGGAGATGGCGGCCTGGATGCCGGCATTGGTGAAGGGCTTGCGGACGATCTGCCCCAGATGGCGGGCATCGCCGGCTTCGATGTCGTCGTCGAAGGCGGTGACGAAGATGGCGCGCAGTTCACGCACGCGCTTCAGCCGCCGCGCGATCTCGATCCCACTGCCGCCATCGGCCAGCCGGACGTCCAGCAGGGCCAGCGTCGGCCTTTCCGCCTTCATCAGGGCGAGCGCCTCGGGCTCGTTACCAGCGGTCCCGCAGACGACATGCCCCATCTCGGCGACCAGCGCCCCCAGTTCCATCGCCAGGATGGCGTTGTCCTCCACCACCATCACCCGCTGGATCATGGCACCGCGCACCCACGCACGGGCGGTCTTCAACCTCTCGATCGCCTCCCCCGGCCGCAGTTGCAGCACCTTCGCCGCCTGCGGCAGGCTCAGCCCTTCCAGCGCGGTCAGCAGATACAGACGGCGGTCGACCTCTGACAGTTCGGTAAGGGCGCGTTCGATGGGGTGGGGCGAGGGAAGCGGCCGGCCCGGCGGGCCGAAATCCTCCGACCGGTCGAACAGCAGGTTCAACAGCGCGTACATCGGCAGCAACGCCCCGTCGCCGCCACGATCCAGACCGAAGCGCGAGGGCGCCATCATCGCCGCCTCGACACAGCGGGTCACAAGCGCGTCGCCACGGTCGGTCGTGCCGGTCAGCGCCCGCGCATAGCGGCGCAGCACCGGAACCACCTCGAACAATTCGCATTCGTAAACGAGCATACCCGTGACTCCGCTCCCCGACGGGAGTTGCCGCTCTGGAACCGCGCCTCTCGAACCGTTCACCGGGGAAACGCGCCGACCCTGCCGAATCGTGTCAGGCCATAAACCAGGTTTTGAGATCGTCCTTCGTCGTCGACGAATCCTATCATGGGCAGCGTGGCGGTCGAATGGGAAATGGGGGTGCCGGCCGACAACCGATGATCAAGCCCCAACGATCAGGGCCGACCGAATCCGATTGGTCAAAGGGCTGGTTCATCTCACTTGGCGTTCTCGCGAAGCTGCCGGCTGCGCCATTGCCAGGGCTTTTCCACCTGCCCGGCCCACAGCCCCATGCGCTTGCTCTGGGCATAGGCCTCGCCCTTCTGATAGGCCGGCGACAGGCTGGCATACTGAAAGGCCCAGCCGCGCGACACCATCGCCGCCCCCAGATCGACGCCGCGCACACGGCATTCTCCCTTCTTCTCGCCCGTGCGGTCCTGTTCGGTGACGGTGCAGGTCACCTCCTCTCCCTTCATCATATTGGAGAGCACGGCGGTGGCGACCTTGAAGCAGTCCAACTCGTGGCCGTACCGGTTCTTGCATTTCTGCCCCGGATCCGGCGCATCGATGCCCATCAGCCGGACCGCCGTGCCGTTGATGGTCAGCAGGTCGCCCTCCACCGCCATGGCGGTGCCCTTGATGGTCTGGTCCGGCGTGTTGGCGATGGGGCCGCGCCCCTTGGCCGCCTGCCCCTTGGCCGTTTGATTGGTCTGCGCCGCGGCCGGTCCCGCCAGGGCGAGCGACGCCGCCAGCAGCACCGCCCTCAGCATCGCGTCAGAACAGGCTCGACTGGTCATCGCCCGGCTTGTCCTTCGCCTTGGCCGGAGCGGGTTCCTGCGGCGGATCCAGGCAGGAGCAGTCGTCGTTCCGCACGCTGTTCACCTTCGGCCCCACCGGCACCACGTCCAGCCACTCTTCCGGCGCGGAGCGGATCAGCCCCTCCAGCACCGGCAGCGGGGTCGCCGGATCGAGCCATGCATCCCAGTCGGCGGGGTCGAGCACCACCGGCATGCGGTCGTGCAGGAAGGACAGCGTCGCGTTGGTCGCCGTCGTCACCACCGTCGCGGTTTCCAGAGGCGGATCGAGCGGCGGCGCGCCCTTCGGCCCGCGCCAGCGCTCCCACAATCCGGCCAGCGCGAACAGGCCGCGGTCGCGGCGGCGGATGACGTGGCCCTGCTTGCGCGGCTTCGCCCCCTCCCCCACGCTGGTCCATTCATAGAATCCGTCCAGCGGGACCAGGCAGCGGCGCTTGCGGAAGGCATCGCGGAAGGCCGGCTTGTCGGCCACCGATTCGCCGCGCGCGTTGATCATCCGCCCGCCTATGGCGGGATCGTCGGCCCAGGGCGGCACCAGTCCCCAGCGGACCATCGCCAGATGGCGGCCGTCCTCCTCGCGACGGATGACGGGGATATCCTGCGTCGGGGCGATATTCCACCGCGGCATCAGGTTCGGCCGTTCGGGCACGCCGAACAGGCGCTGGACCTCGCTGACCGGGGTGGTGAGAAGCATGCGTCCACACATGCCCCGAATATGGCCCTCAGAAGCCACTCGCGCCAGCCGCATTCCCCCTGATTCGGTGAGTCCGGCCGACAATCCTTGCAGCGGACAACCGTCACCCATGTCGCCCGTCGGGGTTTCCCTGACGCTTAAGCCGGCCTATCTTCGCGGGGCACAACAATCGCATCGAACCGGAAGGCGGGAGTTCACCCATGAAGTTCGGCATCGGACAGGCGGTTCCGCGCACCGAAGACGCCCGGCTGCTGACCGGCGGCGGCCGCTACACCGACGACGTGTCTCTCCCTGGACAGGCCTATGCGGCCTTCGTCCGCTCGCCCCATGCCTTCGCCGCCATCGGCGCCATAGACACATCGGACGCGCTGGCCCAGCCCGGCGTGCTGGCGGTCTACACCATCGCCGATCTCGACGCCGAAAATGTCGGCATGATCCCCTGTCAGGCGGTGCTGAAGCAGCGCGACGGGTCGAACTATGTCCGCACCCCGCGACCGGCGCTGGTCCGCGGCTTCGCCCGCCATGTCGGCGATCCGGTCGCCATGGTGGTCGCCGAAACGCTGGAGGCCGCGCGCGAGGCCGCCGAACTGGTGATGGTCGACTACGAGGATCGCGAGCCCGTCACCGGCACGCTGGCGGCGCTGGAGCCCGGCCGGCCGCTGGTGTGGGACGAGGCGCCGAACAACCTCTGCTTCGACTGGGATACCGGCGACGAGGCGGCGGTCGAGGCCGCCCTCTCCGGCGCCCACCGCGTCGTCGAGCTGGAACTGGTCAACAACCGCGTCGTCGCCAACCCGATGGAAGGCCGCGCCTGCGTCGCCGGTGTCGAACCGGGTGCCGACGGCGGTCCTGGCCGTTTGCTGATCTACGTCACCAGCCAGGGTGTCCACGGCCTGCAGAAGCAGTTCGCCAAGATCCTGAACGAGCCCGAGCAGCGCATCCGCGTGCTGACCACCGACGTCGGCGGCGGCTTCGGCATGAAGCTGTTCAACTACCCGGAATATGTCGCCTGTCTGTTCGCCGCCCGCCGGCTGAACCGCGCGGTCAAATGGGCCGCCGACCGGATCGAGGGCTTCATCAGCGACGACCACGGCCGCGACCATGTCAGCAAGGCGCGGCTGGCGCTCGACGCCGACGGCCATTTCCTGGGCCTGCGGGTCGATACCGTCGCCAATCTCGGCGCCTATCTGTCCAACTACGGTCCCTTCATCCCGACCGATGCCGGATCGGCGATGCTGGTCGGCTCCTATAAGACTCCGGCCGTCTATGTGCGGGTGAAGGGCGTCTTCACCAACACCCAGCCGGTGGACGCCTATCGTGGCGCCGGCCGTCCGGAAGCGGCCTATCTGCTGGAACGGCTGATCGACCATGCCGGCCGCGTCACCGGCCTCGGCCCGGCGGAGATCCGGCGGCGCAACTTCATCCCGCCGACCGCCATGCCCTATGCCACGCCGATGGGGCAGGTCTACGACACCGGCGAGTTCGTCCAGAATCTGGAAGACGGCCTGATCCTCGCCGACATGGCCGGCCTGCCCGCCCGCAAGGCGGAGGCGAAGGCCCGCGGCAAGCTGCGCGGCGCCGGGCTGTCCACCTACATCGAGGCCTGCTCGGGCGGCGGGCCGGAGCAGGCGACCGTCCAGGTCAACGGCGACGGCAAGGTGGTGCTGATGATCGGCACCCAGACCAACGGCCAGGGCCACGAGACCGCCTACAAGCAGATCCTCGCCGACCGGCTGGGCGTCCCGCCTGAAGATGTGGAAGTGGTGCAGGGCGACACCGACCGCGTCAGCTGGGGCGCCGGCACCGGCGGCTCGCGTTCAGTTCCGGTCGGCGGCTCGGCGCTGGCGGAGGGGGCGGCCAAGGTGGTGAAGACCGCGACCACGGTCGCCGCCGACCTGCTGGAAACCGCCGAGGTGGACGTGGAGTTCGCCGACGGCCGCTTCACCATCGTCGGCACCGACCGCTCGGTATCGCTGAAGGAGGTGGCGGCCAAGGCGGCGGCGGGCGGCAGCGGCGGCATCGCCTTCTCCGAGATGGCGCGCTGGACCCCGCCGGCCAGCACCTTCCCCAACGGCTGCCACATCGCGGAGGTGGAGATCGACCCCGCCACCGGCATCGTCGAGGTGCTGCGCTACAGCGTCGTCGACGATTTCGGCACGGTCATCAATCCGATGCTGGTGATCGGCCAGATCCATGGCGGCGTGGCGCAGGGGCTGGGTCAGGCGCTGCAGGAGCGGGTGGTGTTTGATCCCGACAACGGGCAGCTGCTGTCCGGCTCCTTCATGGACTACCAGATGCCGCGGGCGGTCGACATGCCGCCGATCGAGGTGAAGCTGAACAGCGTGCCCAGCACCACCAACATGCTCGGCATGAAGGGCGCCGGCGAGGCCGGGGCCATCGGCGCGCCGCCGGCCATCATCAATGCGGTGGTCGATGCGTTGTCCGAACTCGGCATCACCCACATCGACATGCCGGCGACGCCGGAATCGGTGTGGGCAGCGATCCGCAACGCCGAAACCCGCATGGCGGCGGAATAGGGGAAAGTCCTAACCGGAAGGTGTGGCACTTGCCACACCTCCGTCTGATGAAATCCATGGCATTGTTCCTTACCTAAAAGTGCAATTCTGATCCGACAGGGGTAGGGCGATGGCGTTTGGCGACGGTGGGTGCGGCGGTCAATGTGCGGACCGCCTCAATCTGGATTTCACGATGGCTTTCCAGCCCATCGTCGATGTCGCCAACGGCGGTGTCTGGGCGCATGAGGCGCTGGTGCGCGGCACTGAGGGGCAGGGTGCCGGCTGGGTGCTGGGCCAGGTGACCGACGCCACCCGCTACGCCTTCGACCAGTCCTGCCGCATCAAGGCAATCGAGCTGGCCTCCTCCCTGCCGATGAACGGCGCCCGCCTGTCCATCAACTTCCTGCCCAACGCCGTCTACAAGGCGGAGGCCTGCATCAAGGCAACGCTGGCCGCCGCCCGCCGCACCGGCTTCCCCACCGACCGCATCATCTTCGAAGTGACGGAGAACGAGCGGGTGGTGGACCACGACCACCTGAAGAGCATCTTCAGCGAATACAAGCGCCAGGGCTTCCTGACCGCCATCGACGATTTCGGCTCCGGCTATTCCGGTCTGAACCTGCTGGCCGAGTTCCAGCCGGACATCATCAAGCTGGACATGGAGCTGACCCGCAACATCGACACCGAGCGGGCCCGGCGCAGCATCGTCAAGGCCATCCTGGCGGTGTGCGAGGATCTCGCCATCACCCCCATCGCCGAGGGCATCGAGACGGTCGGCGAGGCCAGGACCCTGCGCGACCTGGGCGTCACCCTGATGCAGGGCTACCTGTTCGCCAAGCCGGCCTTCCAATCCATGGTGACCGACCCGGATACGGCGATGCTGGCGGCCTAGCGGCTGACCGGCGCCGTCATGTAGCTCATCCCGCCGCCATAGCTCGCCAGCTTGGCCTCCAGCGCCGGCCCGCCATCCGCATAGGGTGCGAAGCCGACGCGGTCCCAATAGCTCCGCGCGCCCGGCGTCGAGGTCAGCGCCAGCCACCGCCACCCCTCCCGCGCCGCCAGCCCATGGGCATAACCCAGCACCGCCGCCCCCAACCCGGTGCCGCGCGCCTCCGGCAATAAAGCGATGTCGTGCAGGTACAGGCAGTCCGCATCCTCCGGCAGGCCCCCCAGCGGCGTGTCGAGCGGCGGCGGCACCCCCAGCCTGCCCGGATGCATGACGCCATAGCCGATGGCCTCGCCGCGGTATTCCGCCACACGGCAGCCGGCCGGATAGAGCGCCAGCCTCTCCTCGAACACGCCGCGCTCCTCCGGATAGTCCGGATGAACGATGTCCGCGATGGCCAGGATCCGGTCCAGATCGGCCGCGGTCATAGCACGCCATAGGGCCGATGCGCCGTGGCCGTCCGTCCGTCCGATGTCCGACAATTCCCCGGCCGTCATCCGCCTTCTCCGTTCCACACCCGTTCAAGAGCTTCCGGCCCGCCTTCGGGCAGGATATGCTGACTCTTCATACCATAGGGAGATTACCCCATGCCCGATGCCGCTGTGGCGAGCCTGCTGCCGACGGTCCGCACCATCGCCCACGAGGCCGGTCAGGTCATCCTGCGCTTCTACAACGACGGCATCGACGTCGCCACCAAGGTCGACGGCAGCCCGGTGACGCAGGCCGACCATGCGGCGGAGGCGGTGATCGTCCCGGCGCTGCACCACCTGCTGCCGGGCGTGCCCGTCGTCGCGGAGGAGGCGATGTCCGCGGGCCACAAGCCCGACATCTCCGGCGGCCGATTCTGGCTGGTCGATCCGCTCGACGGCACCAAGGAATTCATCTCCCGCAATGGCGAGTTCACGGTGAACATCGCCCTGGTCGAGAACGGCGTCCCGGTCCTCGGCGTCGTCTATGCCCCGGCCACCGGCGACATGTACGCCGCGGCCGGCCCCGGCACCGCCGTCCATTGCGCGGAGGGCCGCCACGACCACCCCATCGCCGTCCGCAACCCGCCGGCCGACGGGCTGACCGTCGTCGCCAGCCGTTCCCACGGCAACGGGTCGGTGCTGGACGACTTCCTCGGCAAGTACACGGTCAAGGACCGGGTGTCCTGCGGCAGCTCGCTGAAATTCTGCACGGTGGCGAGCGGCAAGGCCGACCTCTACCCGCGCTTCGGACCGACCAGCGAGTGGGACACCGCCGCCGGCCACGCCGTGCTGATCGGCGCCGGCGGCCGGGTGGAGCAGCCGGACGGCTCGCCGATGGTCTATGGCAAGGACGACATCCTCAACCCGCACTTCGTCGCCTACGGCTGGAAATGACGTCTTCTGTTTCGTGCCTGGGTGAGGCGGCGACCGCGGTGCTGACGACCGCGGCGCCGCTTGAGAAAGTGCGCCTGACCCGCCTTCATGCCGCCGCATGGCGCGACGGCCTGCTGTCGCCCGACGTGCCGGCCCCGCCGCCCGACCGCCCCGCCCGTCCCGACCGGCCGGAGCTGAAGCTGCCGCGCGACATGCCCAAGCGCGGGCGCGGCGGCAGCGCCCAGAACCGCATCGCCCTGCTGCACGCGCTGGCGCACATCGAACTGAACGCCATCGACCTCGCCTGGGACATCGTCGCCCGATTCGCGCCCCTCGACCTGCCGAGGGGCTTCACCGACGACTGGCTCCAGGTGGCCGATGACGAGGCCCGGCATTTCCAGATGCTGGAAACCCGGCTGAACGCGCTGGGTTCCTCCTATGGCGACCTGCCCGCCCATGACGGGCTGTGGCAGGCCGCGACGGAAACCGCCCACGACCTCGCCGCCCGGCTGGCCGTGGTGCCGATGGTGCTGGAGGCGCGCGGCCTGGACGTCACGCCCGACACCGTGCGCCGCCTGCGCGATTTCGGCGACGGCGAGAGCGCCGACCTGCTCCAGACCATCCATGACGAGGAAATCAGCCACGTCGCCGCCGGCCGGCGCTGGTTCGTCCATCTCTGCGCCGAGCGCGGAGCCGAGCCGGTTGCCCTGTGGCAGGAGCTTGTCGGCCGCCATTTCCGCGGCGGGCTGAAGCGCCCCTTCAACACCGCCAGCCGCCAGCTTGCCGGCTTCGGCCCGGAATATTACGAGCCGATCACTCCCGAAATTGACCGCAGGCCGGAAACCCGGTAAGGCGCTGGACATCATGGCCGTATACACCGAAGTCACCGACGAGGATCTCAGCACCTTCGCCGCCCAGTACGATCTGGGCGCGGTGCTGTCGTGCAAGGGCATCGCGGAGGGGGTGGAAAATTCCAACTTCCTTCTGGTGACCGAACGCGGACCCTACATCCTGACGCTCTACGAGAAGCGCACGCGGAAGGAGGATCTGCCCTTCTTCCTCGGCCTGATGGAGCATCTGGCGGAGAAGGGCATCGCCTGCCCGCTGCCGGTACCGGGGCGCGACGGTGTGGCTCTGCGCGAGCTGTGCGGTCGCCCGGCGGTGATCGTCACCTTCCTGGCCGGCATGTGGCCGCGCCGGATCATGCCACAGCATTGCGCTCAGTTGGGCGAGGCGCTGGCCCGCCTGCATCTGGCGGTCGGCGACTTCCGCATGGAACGGCCGAACGCGCTGGCCCTGCCCGGCTGGAAGGATCTGTTCGCCAAGTCCGCCGAACGCGCCGACGAGGTTGCCCCCGGCCTGCGTGCAACGCTGGAGACCGAATTGGCGGCGCTGGAGGCCAACTGGCCGGTCGGCCTGCCGGCCGGTGTCATCCATGCCGACCTGTTCCCGGACAACGTCTTCTTCCGCGGCGACAGTCTGTCCGGCCTGATCGACTTCTATTTTGCCTGCAACGACTTCTTCGTCTACGACGTGGCGATCTGCATCAACGCCTGGTGCTTCGAAATCGACGGGTCGTTCAACGCCACCAAGGCGCGTCTGCTGCTGTCCAACTACCGCAAGGTCCGGCCGCTGTCCCGCGAAGAGCTGGACGCCCTGCCCTGGCTGTGCCGCGGCAGCGCCGTGCGCTTCCTGCTGACCCGCCTCTATGATTGGCTGAACCACCCGCCGGGTGCCTTCGTGCGGCCGAAGGACCCGCTGGAATATCTGCGCAAGCTGCGCTTCCACCAGTCGGTTCGCGGGCTGGGCGACTATTTCCTCGACGATTCGGACGTGGGCGGGGCCTGACTGAATGACTGACGCCACCTCACCGACCGAAGCCGGTCTCAAGACAGTCGACATCTTCACCGACGGCGCCTGCAGCGGCAATCCCGGCCCCGGCGGCTGGGGCGCCATCCTGCGCTATGGCGAGGTGGAGAAGGAGCTGTATGGCGGCGAGCCGGCGACCACCAACAACCGCATGGAACTGATGGCCGCCATCATGGCGCTGGAAGCGTTGAAGAAGCCGGTGACCGTCCGCCTCTTCACCGACAGCGAATACGTAAAGAACGGCATCACCAAGTGGATCCACGGCTGGAAGGCCAAGGGCTGGATGACCGCCGACCGCAAACCGGTGAAGAACGTCGACCTGTGGCAGCGTCTGGAAGAGGCGAAGCGGCAGCACCAGATCGAATTCCACTGGGTCCGCGGCCACGCCGGCCACCCCGAAAACGAACGTGCCGATGAACTGGCGCGCCGTGGCGTGGCCGACGTGCGGGCGCAGGGGTGAACAGAAGATGTCCCCTCTCCCCCCCCCGGGGAGAGGGTTAGGGTGAGGGGGAGGCAGAGCGGGGATTTTCAAGAATCGCGGACCTCGTGCTCTCCCATCAATCCACGCCGTGCATCCCCCTCACCCCGACCCTCTCCCCAGGGGGGAGAGGGAGGCATAACCTCAAACCTTCTCCAGCACCGCTTCGGCCGAGGACACCTCGAACTTGCCGGGGGCCTCAACGGCGACGTGGGTGACCTTGCCGTCCTCCGCCACCAGGGCGAAGCGCTGGCCGCGGGTGCCCAGGCCGTGGGCGGAACCATCCATGGTCAGGCCGAGAGCCGTGGTGAAGGTGGCGTTGCCGTCCGGCAGCATCTTCACCTTGTCGCCGACGCCGCCCTTGTCACCCCAGGCGCGCATCACGAAGGGATCGTTGACGGCGAGGCAGATGATGCTGTCTACGCCCTTGGCCTTCAGCGCGTCGGCCTGCTGGACGAAGCCCGGCAGATGCTTGGCGGAGCAGGTCGGGGTGAAGGCGCCGGGGACGGAGAACAGGACGACCTTCTTGCCCTTGAACAGCTCGTCCGTCGTCACTTCCTGCATGCCGTTGTCGGTCAGCCACTTCAGCGTGACGGACGGGATGGTATCGCCAACCTGGATGCTCATCGTCTCTAACCCTTCCGATTTTCTGGGTTTGCCCGCTTTTCGGGTTCGGCCGGACCCTCGTTGCGGAGCCCGACCCTGCATCCCTTCTATCCCCCGCGGCGAATGGCCGCAAGGCACGGTTGGCCCGACTGTCCGCTTGGCATTGGACGGCCAAGGTCACGCCTTCTTCACGAACTCCGACTTCAGGTTCATGGCGCCGATGCCGTCGATCTTGCAGGCGATGTTGTGGCCGTCGGCGCCGTCCGTCAGACGGATGTTCTTCACCTTGGTCCCGCCCTTGACCACCAGGGACGATCCCTTGACCTTCAGGTCCTTGATGACCGTGACGCTGTCGCCATCGGCCAGCGGATTGCCGTTGGCGTCGCGCACGCCCTGCCCCGCATCGGCCTCCACCGCGGCGGCCGCCGTATCGGGGTTCCATTCATGGCCGCAGTCGGGGCAGTTCCACAGGCTGCCGTCATTGTAGGCGTTTTCGGAGCCGCACTGCGGGCAGTTGATCTGATCGTCCATCATCGTCCTCATGGCGCGGGAGAAGCTCCCGGAGCCGCTCTGTTACCGCAGAATAGCCGCAACAGCCATAGGCCTTTTCCCGTTCACGCTTAGGATGACTTGGCCCCCGCCTTCCCCGCCGCCTTACCCAGGGCCTCCAGCACCACGCCATCGCTGAGCAGTTCCGGCAGGGCGATGCCGTCCGGCGCGCCGGGGCCGTAGACGATGTTGAAGGGAATGCCGTACCGGCCGTGATCGGACAGAAACTTCGCGATCGTTGCGTCCGGCCGGGTCCAGTCGGCGCGCATCGCCACCACGCCCTTGTCCTCCAGCCGCTCGGCAACTTCACCGCGGTTCAGGACCAGCTTCTTGTTGGCCTGACAGGTGATGCACCAGTCGGCGGTCACGTCGACGAAGACGGTGCGGCCGGCGGCAACATGGTCGCGGATCGTCGATTCGACGAAGGGCACCCAGCGCGCCTTGCTGTCGCTGACCACCGGCGCCGCGCCGGCCGACGGGCCGACCGCCGCCGGCATGGCGAAAGCGGCGACCGCCAGCACACCGGCCAGCGCCGGGCCGGCGGTCCGCGCCAGGCCTCCGGCACTCCGCCCGACCCACAGCGCCAGCACCAGCGCCGCCATCAGCAACCCGACCGTCGCCGCTGCCACCTCGCCGATCTGCGCGGTCAGCACCGACAGCAACCAAACCGCCGTCAGCATCAGCGCGAAGCCCAACACGATCTTCAGCTTCGCCATCCAGCGTCCCGGCCGCGGTAGCCATCCGGCCACCCGCGGCCAAGCCGCCACCGCCAGATAGGGCAGCGCCAGCCCGACACCCAGAGTCGCAAAGATCGCGTAGACCTCCACCGGCCCCTTGGACAGCGCGAATCCCACCGCCGTGCCGAGGAACGGCGCCGAACAGGGCGTCGCCAGCAGGGTCGCGAACATGCCGGTGGCGAACGGCCCGGCCAGCCCGTCGCCGCCCAGCCTGTCGGCCAGCGCGCGCGGCAGCGGCACCTCGAACAGCCCCCACAAATTGGCCGAGAACAGCGTGACCAGCACGACCATGAAGACCAGGAACAGCGGCTGCTGGAACTGGATGCCCCAGCCGACCGCCCCGCCCGCCGCCTTGATGCCGACCAGAACCGAGGCCATCAGCAGGAAGGAGGTCAGGATTCCGGCCGCGCTTGCCAGGAATCCGGCGCGCACCGCGGCGGGTGCCCGTCCGCCATGCTTGACCACCGACATCAGCTTCAGCGACAGCACCGGCAGCACGCAGGGCATCAGGTTCAGAATCAGCCCGCCCAGCAGCGCCACCCCAAGCATCGCCACCAGACCGACGCTGCCAGGAGTCGGCGCGACGGAACCGGCTGATGCCGTGACCGGCGCTTCGATCGCCTTGTCACCGTCGACCAGGGTGAGCGTCATCGCGCGCCCGGCCAGATCCAGCCCGGGCTGCGGGTCGGTCACCGTCAGGGTCAGACGGACATGGCGGTCATTGTCGGAAAAAACGGTCTTGGGGGCGGAGAAGGTCAGGGCCGGATCGGTCTCGACGAACAGGTCGGGGGTGACGAAGCCGTCGGCGGCGGTCGCCTCCACCTCCAGCGATGCCCCCTTGCCGCGCACGGACTCGATGCGCAGCAGCCCGTTCGGACCCTTCGGCACCAGCGCCTGGGCGCGCGCCACGTCATTGGCGACCCCGCTGGGCTCCGCCGGCCCGGCCGGCAGTGCAAGCGCGAGGTCCAGCGTCTGCGGCACGCAGATCTCCGAGCAGACCAGCAGTTCGGCGGTCAGCGCCAGATCGACCGGCTTGCCGGGCGTGGCCGGCGCCCCCTGGATCGGGAACAGCACGGCGGTGTCGTATCCCGCCGTCTCGAACCCCAGAACGGAGAAACGGTGCGGCGCCGGATAAGAGAGCATCGCCTCGCCCAGGTTGCCGGAGCGGCTCCAGTCCAGGCGCGGCGCGAATCCGGCATCGCCGGGGGAGCGCCAATAGGTCTTCCACCCCGGCTCCAGCCGCAACTCCAGCCCCAGCGGCAGCGCCGTCAGGTCACCGGTGCCGCGCACCGCGGACACCAGCCGCGCCTCGACCGGTCCGGTCTTGGTCCAGGCGCCGATCCCATCCCCTGCCCCAGCGCTCTGAGCAAAAGCAGGGATGGCGCCGCCGGCCAGCACGGCCAGAAGCAGCAGGAGGGTAAGGGCATGTCTTTTCATCGCGCGCACTGTTCTCTTCCCTGGAAGGGGCGCATCGGCGTCCCCGACACCCTATATGATAGCCCATATAATGGTGACAAAGCTCGGCCGGTGCTGTCACACTCCGGTGAAAGCGTCGCCAGAGCGCCAACCACAACCGACCGTAGGGACGGGGGCGGTCTTCCGCACCGAACCGACGACAAGGATAATCGCCCATGCCGCGCCTGACCAAGTCTCCGGACTCCAAGACCACGGAATCGCTGACCGGCCAGCTGCTGATCGCCATGCCCGGAATGGAGGACCCGCGTTTCCAGCGCACGGTCATCTATGTGTGCGCCCACAATGAAGACGGCGCAATGGGTCTGGTGGTGAACCGGCTGTTCGGGTCGATCACGTTCGAGGATTTGCTGGAACAGCTCGACATGGACATCCCGCAGCCGACCCACAATCTGCCGGTGCATTACGGTGGTCCGGTCGAGTCGGGCCGCGGCTTTGTCCTGCACTCCACCGACTATGTCCGCGACGGCACGCTGGTGGTGAACGACGACGTGGCCCTGACCGCCACCATCGACATCCTGCGTGCCATCTCCGAAGACCGCGGCCCGCGCCGCAACCTGCTGCTGCTCGGCTATGCCGGCTGGGGGCCGGGGCAACTGGACGCCGAATTCCAGGCCAACGGCTGGCTGAACGTGCCCTGCGACGAAAAGCTGCTGTTCGACACCGACCTGGACGCCAAGTGGGAACGCGCCATCGGCAAGCTCGGCGTCAGCGTCTCCATGCTGTCGGGCGAGGCCGGGCACGCCTGAGCGCGCCCTATCCCGCCTGACAGTTTACTCCGCCCACCGCGCAGCCGCCGCGTCGTCGCTCTCCTTGGCCTCGACCCAGCGTTCGCCTTCCGGCGTTGCTTCCAGCTTCCAGAACGGCGCCTTGGTCTTCAGCCAGTCCATCAGGAAACGGCAGGACTCGAAGGCGGCGTCGCGGTGGGCCGACGCGGTGGCCACCATCACGATGCGGTCGCCCGGCTCCAGCCGGCCGTAACGGTGGATCACCAGCACATCGTCCAACGGCCAGCGGCGCCGCGCCTCCTCCTCGATGGCTTCCAGCTGCTTCTCGGTCATGCCTGGATAGTGCTCCAGCGTCATGGCGCTGACCGCAGCACCACCGGCGATGTCACGCACCAGCCCGACGAACATCGCCACCCCGCCGACGCTGGTTCGACCGGCGGTGAAGGCGGCATATTCGGCGCCGACGTCGAAATCCTCAGCCTGGACGCGGATCGCCATGGCGTCAGCCCCCCGTCACCGGCGGGAACAGCGCGATCTCATCCGTCGCGGAGATCGGGTGGTCGTAGGGCACATGCTCCTGGTTCACCGCCACCTTGACCAATTTGCTGTTGGCCAGCGCCTCGGCATGGCGCGGGCTGCGGGTCTTCAGCCATTCGACCAGAGCGCCGGCCGTGGTCACCTCCGCCGGCAACTCCACGGTCTCGGTCGGCACGCCGATCTTGCTGCGCAGCCAGGCGAAATAGAGAATCTTCATCACGCGACCTCTACAGGAATTCTTTGAAAGGCAGGAAATCGACGGTCATGCCGGGTTCGACCCGCGCCAGATCCTCCGGCAACTCGATCAGGCCCTCGGACTCCACCAGTGACGACAGCACACCGGCACCGTCGCGGGGGTATTTCGCCGCAACCAGCGCGCCGTCCTCACCACGGGCCAGCGACCCGCGCAAGAACTCGCGCCGCCCGGGCTTCTTCTTGTGGGCGAAGCTCGCGCGCACCGGGATCGCCCGGGGCGTCTCGTCCGCCGCCCCCATCAGCCGCAGCAGGATCGGCCGGGCGATGCGCAGGAAGGTCACCACCACCGCGACCGGATTGCCCGGCAGCCCGACGAACACCGCGTCGCGCACACGACCCAGTGCCACCGGCCGGCCCGGCTTGATCGCCAGCCGCCAGAAATCCAGCCGCCCATTGGCCTCCACCGCCGGCTTGACGTGATCCTCCTCCCCGGTGGACATGCCGCCGGAGGTGATCAGCGCGTCATGGCTCATCGCCGCATCGGCCAGCGCATCTCGGATGGCCTCGAACCGGTCGGGCAGGATGCCGAGGTCGGTGACGGCGCAGCCCAGCCGGGTCAGCAGCGCGATCAGGGCGAAGCGGTTGGCGTCATAGACGGCTCCGGGCTCCAGCACCTGCCCCGGCTGCCGCAACTCGTCGCCCGTGGAAAACACCGCAACGCGCAGCCGGCAGCGCACCGCCAACGTCGCATGCCCCAGCGAAGCGGCCAGCGCGATATCCTCCGGCCGCAGGCGCCGCCCGGCGGCCAGCACCACCGACCCCTCGCGCACGTCCTCACCAGCCAGTCGCCGATTGACGCCGCGGCGGATGCCCGCCGGCAGGGTGACGGTGGCTCCGTCGCTGCGGCAATCCTCCTGCATGAACACCGTGTCCATGCCGGCCGGCATCGGCGCGCCGGTGAAGATGCGCACCGCCTCCCCCCGCACCGCCGGCCGGCCCAGCCACTGCCCGGCGGCCACCCGCGCCGTCACCGGCAGCACGGTCTCCCCATCGGCGGCGAGATCGTCGAAGAACACGGCATAGCCGTCCACCGCGGCATTGTCGTGCGGCGGCACGTTGAAGGGAGCCACCAGATCGGCGGCCAGCACCCGGCCGAGCGCAGCGGACAGCGGCACGGTCTCCGTCGCCGTCACCGGCCCGACCCGTCCGGCCAGCAGCGCCAGCGCCGGCTCCACCGCCATCATCGGCCCGCCGAAGGCGAAGCAATCATTGTCGAGTTGCACCATGGTCGCCACTCTAGTCCGCCGCGGCGTCCGCTGCGAAGAGGGAAAAGGCGTCCTTTCCGGGACGTGGCATTCAGCCGCCGAACAGCCCGGGAATCTCCTCCACCCGCGTCAGCAGCCGGTCCGGCCGCCGCGCCGCCAGCGCATCCTCGCGCGCATAACCCCAGGCGACTGCGGCACAGCCCATGCCCAGCGCCCGCGCGGCGTCGATGTCGCGCACCTCGTCGCCGATGCCGATGGCAAGCTCCGCCGGAACGCCGGCCTTGCGCAGCAACTTGCGGAACTTCGCCGCCTTGCCGAACAGCGAGGCGCCGCAGCCGTAATGCGCCACCCGCCCGGCCGCCTCCGATCCCAGGATGCTGCGGATGTTCTCCACCGAGTTCGAGCTGACGATGGCGACGGTCACGCCGCTGTCGTGCAATGCCCGCAGCATCTCCGGCACACCGTCGAACAGCCGGATGCCGTCGATGTCGCGCGCCATCAGCTGCCGCATGTGGTTGGCGATGAAGGGCAGCTTCCAGTTCGGCACCCGCAGGTGCCGCATGATCTGCCGCGCGTCATAGCCGCGCAACCGCTCCACCTCGTCCGCCTGCACGCGGTTGAAGCCATAACGGTCGGCGACACCGTTCAAGACGCCGATGAACCAGGGAAACGAGTCGGCCAATGTGCCGTCGAAATCGAAGACGGCGAGCCGATAACCGCGGCGATCGAGCGCCTGCGGCATGCGGGAATGTGCGGTATCCATGTCGTCTCTTGGTATGTCAAAACAGCGAAGGCGGGGCCTCACCCCAACCCGCACCGCTCCACCACGAACGCCGCAATCGCCTCGGCGTCGTTCAGGTCCAGCACCGGCACCGGGCAGCCCGGCACCGCGCCGTCGCTGGCGACCGCGACGATGGTGGGATCGTCGGGCGCGATCAGCGCCTTGTCCACCTCGGCCCGCCAGACCTCGATCTTTTCGTGACGGTCGCGCTTGAAGCCCTCGACCAGCAGCAGGTCGACCGGCGCCACCTTGCCGATCAGCTGCTCAAGCGTCAGCTCCGGCTCGCCGTCGCGCAGCTCGTGCATCAGGGCCCAGCGCCGGGGGGAGCTTACCAGCACCTCCGTGGCGCCGGCCAGGCGATGGTTGTGGCTGTCCTTGCCGGGATGGTCGATGTCGAAGCCCTTGTGGGCATGCTTGACCGTCGACACGCGCAAGCCGCGCGCCGTCAGCGCCGGAATCAGCCGCACCATCAGCGAGGTCTTGCCGCTGCCGCTCCAGCCGGTCAGCCCAAAGATTTTCATGTCGGAAACTTTCAACCGGCGCTGCGGGCGGAACGGGCGGCGCCGGGCTTCGCCGGCTGCTCGGCCATCATATGGGTCAGTCCGGCGCGCATGTAATCCCACCCGGTGTAGAAGGTCAGAGCCGCGGCGATCCACAGCCCAACCGTGCCGATGAAGGTCACCGGCAGTTCCGCCGGACCATAATCGCCGACGATCAGGAAGCCCAGCGCGATCATCTGGATCGTCGTCTTCCATTTCGCCAGCCAGGTTACCGGCACGCCGACATGCAGCCCGGCCAGATACTCGCGCAGCCCCGAAACCAGCACTTCACGCAGCAGGATCACCACCGCCGGCAGGATCGACAGGCCGGTCAGCCGGTGGAACCCCGCCAGCATGATGAGGGTCGCCGCCACCAGCAGCTTGTCGGCGATGGGATCCAGGAACTTGCCGATCACGCTTTCCTGCGCCCAGGCCCGCGCCAGATAGCCGTCGAACCAATCGGTGATGCAGGCGGCGGCATAGAGCGAGCACGCGGTATAGGCCGCCCAGGCCTCCGGCACATAGAACAGCCCGACCACCAGCGGGATCACCGCGATTCGCGACAGGGTCAGCAGGTTGGGCAGGCTGGTCAGCATGACGGAAAACTCGAACCGCTGGAGGATGTCCCCGCTCGGCACCCGTGAGAGCGCCGGCTGGTTTGTTGTGCCCGCATTCTAACCATCGGGATGGAAGTGATCGTATATCTTTTTCGCAACCGTGCGATTGATCCCTTCCACCGCCTCCAAATCGGCCAGCCCGGCGCGCGCCACCGCCGCCCCGCTGCCGAAGTGATGCAGCAGAGCCTTCTTGCGGGCGGGACCGATGCCGGCGATCTCGTCGATCGGCGATTTGCCGATGGCCTTGGTCCGCTTGGCCCGGTGGGTGCCGATGGCGAAGCGGTGGGCCTCGTCGCGCAGCCGCTGCAGGAAATACAGCACCGGGTCGCGCGGCTCCATCTGGAAGGGCGGGCGGTTCTCCATGAAGAAATGCTCGCGCCCGGCGTCACGGTCCGGCCCCTTGGCGATGCCGACCAGCGTCACGTCGTCGATGCCCAGTTCCGCGAACACCTCCAGCGCGACGTTCAGCTGTCCCAGACCGCCGTCGATCAGCACCAGATCGGGCCACGTCCCCAGGCTGCGTTCCGGATCCTCTTTCACCGCCCGGCCGAATCGGCGGGTCAGCACCTCGCGCATCATGGCGAAGTCGTCGCCGGCCGCGCCTTCGCTCCGGATGTTGAACTTGCGGTAGGCGTTCTTGATGAAGCCTTCCGGCCCGGCGACGATCATCGCGCCGATGGCGTGCGCCCCCTGGATGTGGGAGTTGTCGTAGACCTCCACCCGCTCCGGCGGTCCGTCCATGCCGAAGGCGGCGGCCACCCCGTCCAGCAGCCGCGCCTGGCTGGAGCTTTCGGCCAGCCGGCGCCCATGCGCCTCGCGCGCGTTGGTCAGCGCATGCTCGACGATCCGCCGCTTCTCGCCGCGCTTCGGCTCCGCCAGTTCGACCTTGTGCCCGGCGCGCACGGCCAGCGCCTCGCTCAGCAGCTCCAGCTCCGGCAGGGCGTGGCTGACCAGCACCAGCGGCGGCGCCGCCTTGTTCTCATAGAACTGGGCGATGAAGGCGGCCAGCACCTCCTCGGTCTCCGCCGCCTTGTCATGGCTGGGGAAATAGGCGCGGTTGCCGTAGTTGCGCCCGCCGCGGAAGAAGAAGACCTGGATGCAGGTCACCCCGCCCTCGGCATAGGCGGCGATGACGTCGGCATCCTCCACCACCCCCTCGACATTGATGTCCTGGTGGGCCTGGATCGCGGTCAGCGCGCGGATACGGTCGCGGTAGCGCGCCGCCGTCTCGAAATCCATGGCGTCGGAGGCCGCCATCATCCGGTCGGCGAATTCCGTCTGGATGTCGCGGCTCTTGCCCGACAGGAAGGCGCGGGCCTGACCGACCTGCGCCTGATACTCCGCCGGGCTGACGCGGCCGACGCAGGGCGCGGTGCAGCGCTTGATCTGGTATTGCAGGCAGGGCCGGGTGCGGCTGGCGAACACCGTGTCGGCGCAGTTGCGCAGCAGGAAGGCGCGCTGCAGCGCCGTGATCGTCCGGTTGACCGCCCCGGCGGAAGCGAAAGGACCGAAATAGTCGGCATCGCGCCCGCGCGCGCCACGGTGCTTGGTCAACTGCGGATAGTCGTGGTCCCTGGTAATCATGATGTGCGGAAAGGTCTTGTCGTCCCGCAACAGCACGTTGTACCGAGGCATCAGCTTCTTGATCAGGTTCGATTCGAGAAGCAGCGCCTCCACCTCGGTGTGGGTGTTGACGAACTCCATCGTCTCGGTCTCCGCGACCATGCGCTGGAGCCTGACCGGCAGCTTTCCGACCTGGGTGTAGTTGGTCACCCGGCGCTTCAGGTTGCGCGCCTTGCCGACATACAGGACCGCCCCGTCACCCGCCAGCATGCGGTAGACGCCCGGCGTCTGCGGCAGGGTCTTCAGATGCTCACGAATGATCTCGACGCCCCGGTTGATGTCGGCCGGCCGCCGTTTCGGACGCGCGGCAACGTCCTCACCGCCCGAGGCATCGGCGTCGGAAGAGGAAACCAGGGGCTCTGAGGAATGCGTTTCGGACATGACCAGAATGTCGTCGAGCGGCCGTCGCGGGTCAACTGTTGGGCACGCGAAGGACGCATGCGGAGCGACTCGCCCCTCCGGAAGAATATCCACGAAACCTGTGGATAAGTTTGTCTATAACGACGGGGGTAGCCCATCCGGAGCTAGGCGCCACAACGGGTCGCATGCTTCCGCCTATTTTTTAGGCATTTTTGTTAAGCCGTTGATTTCCTTAGGTCAGGTACGAGTCAAGGGCGGGAATTGACGCGCGGCCACAAAATTGTCTCGGGGCTACAGGCGCCTCTTGCGCGGGGTGGGGCACCTGTGTAAAACGCGCGGTCATTTTCGCCGCACCGCACCCGCCCCGCCGGCCGCAAGGCTCCGGACGGACGTGCCTTTCCCTGTTTAAGGATTGCAATCCGCCGCTATTCGTTGGGCACGAAGCCATGCGCCGGCTGCGCCCATCCCAGATGCTCCCCACCGTCCAGCGCGATCATCTGGCCGGTCATCGCCGGGGCGGCGATCAGGAAGCGGATGGCGGCGCAGATCTCCTCCGGCGTGGTGCCGCGATGCAGCGGGGTCGAGTCCCACTGGGCGGCGAACTCCTCCACCGTCTGGCGGTCATTGCGCAGCGTCGGACCGGGTCCGATGCCGTTGACCCGGATGCGCGGGGCCAGCGCCAGCGCCATTGTCCGGGTCAGCGCCCACAGCCCCATCTTCGACAGGGTATAGGACACGAAGTGCGGAGTCGGATTCCACACGCGCTGATCGATGATGTTGACGATCAGCCCACGCTCGCCCTCCGGCAACCGCGACGCGAAATCCTGCGACAGCACGAAGGGAGCCCGCAGGTTCGCCTCCATATGCGCGTCCCACGATTCGCGTGTGACGTCGGCCATCTCGTCGCGTTCGAAGCGGGAGGCGTTGTTAACCAGCAGTGTCAGCGGACCGAGCCGCTCCGTCACCGCCGGCACCAGCGTCTTCACCTCCGCCTCACGGTCGAGGTCGGCGGCGAAGGCCATGGCACGGCCGCCCGCCCGCTCGATCTCGGCGACGACGGCATCGGCCTCCTCTCGGGAGCTACGGTAATGGACGGCGACGTCCCACCCCTGCCCCGCAAGATCGAGCGCGATGGCCCGCCCGATGCGCTTGCCGGCCCCTGTGACCAGGGCCGTTTTCCTCTTGATCTCGACCATGGCGCCATAGGTACCTTGCCACCGTCGCGGGTCAAGGGGTGAGACGGCCGGAAAAGCGGCCGATCGACGGGCCAATGGCGACGTTGGCGGCGAAGTTGGCGGAGGGGGTAAGCCGGCGATGTTGCGCGAAGCCTTCGAATATCTGACCACGCCCTGCCCGCCGTTGGCGCGCCGTTTCGGCTACCTGTCGGAAATGGTGGCCTTGGGAGCCCGCTATCGGCGCCAGAAGCGGGCCTGGGCGCCGCATGTCGCCGCCTGCCACCGCTTCATCAATCAGGCGGTGCAGCGGGTGGAACCGGGTGGGCGGGCGCTGGTCGCCGGATCGGGGCTGCTGATCGAGATCCCGCTGGAGACGCTCACCGCCCGTTTCGACGAGGTGGTTCTGGCGGACATCCTGCACAGCCGCGCCGTCCGCCGCCGCGCGGCGGCCCTGCCCAATGTCCGCCTCGTCGAGATGGACGTCAGCGGCGCGCTGGCACCGCTTGCCGCCGCGCTGGACAGCGGCGGCCCGCTGCCCACCGATTTCGAACCGCCGGTTCCCGAAGGCGGCCGCTTCCGTTTCGCCGTGTCCTGCAACCTGCTGTCCCAACTGCCGCTGCTGCCGCTGGAGGCGGTGGAACGCCGCGCCCCGGCGACCACGGAGGCGGAGCGGATGGCCTTCGCCCTGCGCATGGTCCACGGCCATCTGTGCTGGCTGTCCGCCATCGCCGAACGCGCGGCCCTGTTCACCGACATCGACGCCTCCTGGATGCATGGCGGCTCCGTGACCGAGGTGGAGGATTCGACCTGGGGTCTCGCCCTCCCCGCCCCCGACATGTCCTGGCTGTGGGACATCGCCCCGGCGCCGGAGCAGGACCGGCGGCAGGATCTGCGCCACAGCGTCGGCGGCTGGTTCGATGTGCGGACGGTGACGAGTGTCCTCCCGCCCTGTTGAGGGAACCGAGACCTCGACACAGCAGACGGGAGAGCGCCCATGGCCGCCAACGATCGCAACATCGACCGCCGCGACGCCGACCACCGCAAGGCGGATGACCGCCCCAGGGACGACCGCAACATCGGCAACGCCACCGGCCCCAGCGACAGCGGCGGCATCGATGAGCGCGAGATCCCGCTGGATATCCCCCGGACGGTCGACCATCCCGACGTGGACGAACGGATCGAGGGCTTCCAGCGCATCATCGGCCCCGGCGCCGGTGGGCCGATCGACCAGCCCGACGAGGATTTCGGCATCCCCGGCAGCGAGGAGGCCGGCGGCCTCGGCACCGGCCCGCTGCCGCCGCGCCAGCCCGACCACCCTCAGGGCCGGACCACCAGGGGAACCGAGCGGGGATCGACCGACCGTATCGTCTCAGACCGCAACGTCGCAGTCGACGGCGCGCGGGACCGCAAGTAATCGGTATGGCGAACTATTGTCGGACAGACCACGGACCATGGCCGTCGACAATAGTTCGCATCTCCGTTGATTGAGGAAGCTGATACGGAAACTGTCGGGCGGCATTGCGCGGACTGCGCTTCATGGGACAGCGGCTCTGCCCTATCTTGGGTTTCACAAGGCGAACCAACGCCTCATACGAACCCAAGGGAGTGGACGTCTCTCACCTCACGTGGAGATTCCCAAAGCCATGAACAGCAATTTCAACGAAGTCCGCGATCCCCGTTCCTACGACGAGATCATCCTGGCCGCCCGCCAGATGCGCGCCGATCATCTGCGCGACCTGTTCGGCAAGCTGCGCGCCGGCCTGTTCGGCGCCCGCGCCGGCCACGGCACCGCGCTGCCGAGCGTGCGCTGACGGCAGACGGGCCCCCGACGACCGGCGAGGCTCCAGCCGGATAGAGAAACGGCCCGGATAGAGAAACGGCACCGTGCATTGCTGCGCGGTGCCGTTTTCGCATTCAGGATGTCTCCAACCGCCTATCCGCGTTCCGACCCCGGTGCGCCGGTGCACCACAGAAGCCCCAGCACCAGACCCTTGCAGCGCGGCAGCAGAATCAGCGTCAGCAGCAGGGTCAGCGCCGGCCAGATCGCCAGATGCAACCAGGTCGGCGGCTCATAATTCTGTTCGACGAACAGCAGGGCGGGGATGACGATGTGGCCGACGATCAGGATGGTCATCCAGGGCGGCGCGTCGTCGGCGCGCAGATGGCCATAAGCCTCCCCACAGGCCGAGCATTGGTCCACCGGCTTCAGGAAGTTCCGCAGCAGCCGGCCGCGCCCGCAATTGGGACAGCAGCCGATCAAGCCGCGGAAAGAGGCGAGAAACTTCGACGGAGCCGCTTCGGTTCCTGCGATCATGGCCACTCCTTCCGTGTTGCCCACAATATAGGCTCTTGCCAGCCAAACCACACCCCCGATTGCGAACAGGTCGGGCATGCGGAGGCCGGCTTACGGCGATCCGCCGGATTTTCGGGCCGTCCTTATCCCGTCTCCTGTCCCGTGCTATGAAGAGGGCAGCCTGTTTGCAGCCGCAGAGGCGATATGGGGGACATGATGGATCGGATGCCGGATGAAACAGTGGAACATCTTCCGGATTCTGTTTCATAGCGTTTCAAATGTTCAACTCCAGCCTCCCCAACCCTGCTGCCGAGTTGACGGCGGCGACCGCGCGGTCTAGGGGAAGACCTTTGCGTTCCGGAGACCCAGCCATGCCCTTCACCCGCCTGTTGTGCGCTGCCGCTGCCCTCGCCGCCTTCGTCGGCCCGATCGCCATGCCGGTCTCGGCGATGGCGCAGACCAAAACCGTCGCCATCACCGCCATCGTCCAGCACCCGGCACTCGACGCGACGCGCGACGGCGTGGTGGAGGCGCTGAAGGACGCCGGCTTTGTCCAGGGCCAGAACCTGAAGGTCGAGTATCAAAGCGCGCAGGGCAACCCGGCCACTGCCGCCCAGATCGCCCGCCAGTTCGCCGGCTCCCGCCCCGACGTGATCGTCCCGATCTCGACCCCGTCGGCCCAGGCGGTGGCGGCCGCGACCCGCGACATCCCGGTGGTGTTCACCGCGGTGACCGATCCGGTGTCGGCCCAGCTGGTGAAGTCGATGGACAAGCCCGGCGCCAACATCACCGGCCTGTCCGACATGGCCCCGGTCGGCGAGCATGTCGCCCTGATCCGCGAGATCCTGCCCCAGGCCAAGCGCATCGGCGTGCTCTACAACCCGGGTGAGCCGAACTCCATCGTGCTGGTCAAGGCGCTGAAGGACGAGGCCGCCAAGGCCGGCTTGACCGTGGTCGAGGCCTCCGTGCCGAAATCGTCGGACGCCCAGCAGGCGGTGCGCAGCCTCGTCGGCAAGGCCGATGCCGTCTACATCCCGCTCGACAACACCGTCGTCTCGGCACTGGAAAGCGTGATCGCCGTCGGCCAGCAGGCCAAGCTGCCGATCTTCTCCGCCGACACCGACAGCGTCGCCCGCGGCACCGTTGCCTCGATCGGCTTCGACTATCTCCAGGTCGGCAAGCAGACCGGCGCCATCGTTGCCCGCGTCCTGAAGGGCGAGAAGCCCGGCGACATCCCGGTGTCGCTCGCCAAGGGCACCGACCTGTTCGTCAATCCGAAATCCGCCGCCGCCATGGGCGTCACCCTGCCCGACGCGGTGGTGAAGCGCGCGACGAAGGTGGTCGGGCAGTAAGGGAATGTCTGGGGGTAGTGCTCTGCCCCCTCCCTAGCCCTCCCCCACCTGCGGTGGGAGAGGGAACTTCCGCCGAACGCCGACAAAGCTCCTGTCCCCTCTCCCGCGCAAGCGGGGGAGGGATAGGGAGGGGGCAAAACGCTCCCCAAACCAAGCCTTCTTCAAAAGCACCGCAATGACTGAAATCGCCCTCTTCGGCGCCATCGAGATCGGCCTCGTCTATGCGCTGGTCGCCATCGGCGTCTATCTGTCCTTCCGCATCCTGGACTTCCCCGACCTGACGGTGGACGGAAGCTTTCCGCTGGGGGCGGCCGTCTGCGCGGTGCTCTTGATCGCCGGAGTCAATCCCTGGCTCGCCAGCCTCGCCGCCGCCCTCGCTGGCGCTGCGGCCGGGTTGGTCACGGCGACGCTGAACGTGCGCTTCAAGATCCTGCATCTGCTCGCCAGCATCCTGACGATGATCGCCCTTTTCTCCGTCAATCTGCGGGTCATGGGGCGGCCGAACGTGGCTCTGCTGATGCAGGATACGGTGCTGACGCCCTTCTACGGCCTTGGGATCCCAGACCACATCGTCCGCCCGCTGGTGGTTGGCGTCATCGTCGCGGTCGTCGTGCTGCTGCTCGCCCGCTTCCTGTCCAGCGAATTCGGACTGGCGATGCGGGCGACCGGCGTCAACGCGCGGATGGCGCGGGCGCAGGGCGTCGACACCGACGCCCATGTCTATGCCGGCATCGCCCTGTCCAACGCCCTGACCGGTCTGGCCGGCGCCCTGTTCGCCCAGACCAACGGCTTCGCCGACGTCACCACCGGCATCGGCACCATCGTGGTTGGCCTCGCCGCCGTGATCGTCGGCGAGACGGTGCTGCCCGCCCGCGCCCTGGCGCTCGCCCTGGTCGGCTGCGTCGCCGGCTCGATCCTCTACCGCCTCGCGGTGCAGCTGGCGCTGTCGGCGGACTCCATCGGCCTGCAGGCCTCCGACCTCAATCTGGTGACCGCGGTGCTGGTCGCCGTCGCCCTGATCCTGCCGCGCCTGAAGGCCAAGGCCTCGCGTAGCGTCTCCCGCAGCCCGAGTGCCGCCAAATGATCGTCGTCGAGGACATCCACGTCACCTTTGGCCGCGGCACGCCGCTGGAAAAGCACGCGCTGCGCGGCGTCGACCTGACCATCCCCGAAGGCGAGTTCGTCACCGTCATCGGCTCCAACGGCGCCGGCAAGTCGACCTTCCTCGGCTCGCTGGCCGGCGACGTGCTGGCGGAGCAAGGGCGCATCTCCATCGACGGCACCGACGTCACCCGCTGGGACACGCCGCGTCGCGCCGGGCTGGTCGCCCGCGTCTTCCAGGACCCGATGGCCGGCAGCTGCGCCGCCCTGACCATCGAGGAGAACATGGCGCTGGCCGCCGCCCGCGGACGCCGCCGGGGCCTCGCGCTCGCTTTGGGCAGCGACCGCCGCAGGAACTTCCGCGACCGCATCGCGGCGCTGGGGCTGGGGCTGGAGAACCGGCTGCACGACCGCATGGGCCTGCTGTCCGGCGGGCAGCGTCAGGCGGTCAGCCTGCTGATGGCGACGCTGGCCGGCTCCAAGATCTTGCTGCTGGACGAGCACACCGCGGCGCTCGACCCCGCCACCGCCGATTTCGTGCTGGATCTTACCCGGCGCATCGTCCGCGACAACCGCCTGACCACGCTGATGGTCACCCATTCGATGCGGCAGGCGCTGGACTATGGCGACCGCACGCTGATGCTGCACGAGGGCCGCGTCGTGCTCGACGTGGCGGGCGAGGAGCGCGCCGGGCTGGATGTGCCGCACCTGTTGGCCTTGTTCGCCAAGCAGCGCGGCGGGGTGGAGATCAGCGACGACAGCCTGCTGATCGGCTAAGCCTCCGCTTTCGTCCTGGCCTCGCCTTCCCGGTCCGCCTCGAACAGCGACTGAAGCTCGGCGGCGGCATCGCGGGAGGTCTGGATCAGCTTGATCTCGTCATTATGGACGGCATGCTGGCGGATCAGGGTCCGTTCGTCATGGGCACGGAAGGTGTCGAGCGTCCGCGTCACTTCGCCTTCCGCCAAGCCCATCTGCCGCAGCACATCGCCGGTCATGCGCAGGCTGGAATCGAAGGTCTCGCGCACGATGTGGGTGACGCCTCGGTCCATCAGATGATGGACATGGCGGCGGTTGCGGGCGCGGGCGAAGATGGTCAGATTGGGGAAATGGCGCGTCGCCATCTCCACCACGCGCAGCGACTGCTCCATGTCGTCCAGCGCCACCACCAGCACCTTGGCCTTCTCCGCCCCTGCGGCGCGCAGAAGCTCCACGCGGGTCGGGTCACCGTAGTAGGCCTTGCTGCCGAACCTGCGGACGAAATCGACCTGGGCCGCGCTGCTCTCCAGCGCTGTGAAGGGAATGCCGCGCACCCGCAGCACGCGGCCGACCACCTGCCCCACCCGGCCGAAGCCGCAGATGATGACCGGCGGGTTGTCGTCGGGCGGGGTATCGAAGGGACGCTTGGGCTTCGCCGACATCAGGCGCGGCGCAAACCAGCGCTCCTCCGCCGCGAACAGGAAGGGCGTCGCCAGCATCGACAGGGTGACCACCAGCATCGCCGCCGACGCCTGTTCCCCGGCCATCACGCCGCCGCCGACCGCCAGCCCGAACAGCACGAAGCCGAATTCGCCGCCCTGGCTCAGCACCGTCGCCATCCGCGTCGCCCCGGCCCAGGGAACCCCGGCGATGCGGGCCAGCACCAGCATCGCCAGTCCCTTCACCAGCAGCAGCGCCACGGCAAGTCCTAGGAAGCGGACGGGATGCGCCATCAGCGTCGGCACGTCGGCGCCCATGCCGACCGACACGAAGAACAGCCCGAGCAGCAAGCCCTCGAAGGGTTCGATGTCCGCCTGCACCTCGTGCCGGTATTCCGAATCCGACAGCAGGACACCGGCCATGAAGGCACCCAGCGACATCGACAGACCGGCCTCCTGGATCAGGACGGCGGTGCCGATGACGATCAGCAGGGCTGTGGCGGTGAAGATCTCCGGCGCGCCGGCGCGGTCGACCGCGTGGAAGATCGGCCGCAGCAGATAGCGTCCGCCAATCAGCACCACGACCACCGCGACCACCGCCTTGGCGACGGACAGCCACGCACCGTCGGCCTGGGGAACACTGCCGTTGCCCAACAGCGGCAACAGCGCCACCGCGGGAATGATGGCGAGATCCTGGAACAGCAGGACGGAAAAGGCATTGCGCCCGGATTGGTTGGCGAGCAGCCCGCGCTCCGCCATCATCGGCAGCGCCATGGCAGTGGAGGACAGGGCGAAGCCGAAGCCCAGAACCACCGCCGTCGGCCAGGCGAGCCCCAGCCCCCAGCCGCACAGCGCGGTGATCGCGGCGCCGGTCACCGCGACCTGCGCACCGCCAAGCCCCAGCACCGATTTCCGCATGACCCACAGGCGGGCGGGCCTCAGCTCCAGCCCGATCAGGAACAGCAGCATGACGACGCCGAGTTCCGAGGCGTGGGCGATCGCCCCCACATTGGTGACCAGCCCGAGCCCGGCCGGACCAACCGCCAGCCCGGCGGCGAGATAGCCGAGCGGCGCACCGAACCCGAACCTTTTTGCCACCGGCACGGCGACCACCATCGCCGCCAGCAGCACAACCAACGTCACAAGCTCCGCCATGTCCCCCGCCGCTCGACTGTCGCAGGGGCACTATGGCGCGATTTCAACGGCCGATGCCAGACACTTAACCGTCAGCCCGGCCATATACCTAGATGCTATTGATTATTCGGCCGCGGAAGCCACGTGCGAGTTGTTCGACGGCGGCGCCCCATTGGCCGCCCAGCGGGTCAGCAGGAGGATGCCGACGACCACGCCGACATAGGCGATCAACTGCGCCTCCGTCGGACGATCGGTGTAGCCGACCAGCACATGCAGCGCCTGCCCGACGAGGCTGTTGTCGCGCAGGACGTCCGAGGTGTCCCACAGCACGGTGCCGCCCGCCATCAGGATGCCGCCCTGTGCCAGGAAATTGACCGCCGTGGCGGCCATGCCGGCGGCCAGCAGCGTCAGCAGCCAAGTGGTGGTGGCGAACAGGTGCCGCGTCGGGATCTGCAGCAGCCCGGCATAGAGCAGGACGGAGACCAGCGCGCCCAGCGCCATGCCGCCCAGCCCGCCGGTGGCCACCGTGGCGATGCCGCCCTCTTCCGACGCAAGGATGCCGGTCAGGAACAGCACGACCTCCGACCCTTCGCGCAGCACGGCGACGCCGATGACGATGGCCAGCGCCGCCAGCGACTTCTCCCCGCTCTGCACCGCCCGGCCGACCGCCTTCATGTCGCGCGCCAGTTCGCGGCCATGCTGCGCCATCCAGGCATTGTGCCAAGCCAGCATGACGACGGCGATCAGCAGTACGGTGGCGTTGAACATCTCCTGTCCGGTATCGGCGAACAGCGAACTGATGCCGTCGGCGAAGGCGGCGACGATGCAGGACCCGACCATGCCGCCGACGATGCCCAGCGAAATCGACCGGCCGCGGCCGGGCACTCCCTGGGTCGCGGCCAGCACGATGCCGACGATGAGGCCCGCTTCGAGGACCTCGCGAAAGACGATGATCAGACTGGCGAGCATGGTCGTCTCCGGTACTGGGCGGTCTGCTGGGACAACGTCACTCGGCGATCACGACGCCCTGCGCCGTCGCTTCGTGGAATTCGCCGAAGAAGGGATAGCGCCCCGGCTTCAGCGGACCGACCATGACCTTGATCTGCTTGCGGCCGCCGACGATCTTCTCGACCTTCATCTCGCCGCTTTCGAACTCTTCCGACGTGGCGTCCTGATTGTCGACCAGCAGGGTCACCCGCTTGTTGGCCGGAAC
This sequence comes from Azospirillum sp. TSH20, assembly GCF_003115935.1. Taxonomy (NCBI): domain Bacteria; kingdom Pseudomonadati; phylum Pseudomonadota; class Alphaproteobacteria; order Rhodospirillales; family Azospirillaceae; genus Azospirillum; species Azospirillum sp. TSH20. The sequence goes on along the minus strand of NZ_LGQU01000050.1, from coordinate 9,381 downwards.
CTTCACCTCCGCCGGTTCGAACTTGTGATCCTTGATGACGATGGTCACCGTATCGGCAGCCTGCGCCGGGACGGCGTGGATCAGGGCGGCTCCGGACAGGGCGATGCCGAAGGCGGCGGAAAGCAGAGAGACACGACGCATTCGCGGAAAACCTCAGGGGCTGGTGGGCCATTGCTTCTGAAAATCATTCTCACTCAAGTCCCCCGGGGTCAAATGAAAAGGCACCCGCAGGCTCCGCAACGCACCTGCGACGGAATCGCGCACCCCGGCGGCGTAGCGTGCCACCTACCCAGGTTCGCCCGTCTCGACATGCCCAGGTCGAGACGACGCGAAGCCTCGGCGTTTCAACGGGATGCGACGAAGCGCTCCAATTTGCCCAGCGTTTGCTGCCCCAGTTTCTCGGCGCCGAACCCCTTCGCCTCCTGGAACTCGGAAGCTGTGGTGAACACCATGCCCAACGTCACCTTCGTTGCGCCGTCTAGGTCCTCAAACATGGCCCAGGCGTCGGCATGTTTCGGCCCGTTCTCGCCCCAAAGAAGCGTGTAGCCGATTCTTTCCTCGGGCCGGACCTCCCCATAACGATGGTGGTTCGGAAACACCGTTCCATCCGGCGCAATCATGTCGAAGACCCATTCGCCGCCCGCGCGCAGATCAATCCGCGTCGTCCGACACGAGAACCCGTCCGGGCCCCACCATTGCGGGAGCGTCTCAGGGTTCATCCACGCCCCCCAGACCAGGGACCGGGGTGCCTGTATCACTCGCTCAAGCACCATGGTCCGCTCGGCCACGCCCGAGAGGTTGTCCAGTCCCGCACCAAAGCCCTGCCGGTATCCGGCCTCCATGTTCTTGGCCATCGAGGAAAGCTGCACCGTAACGACCAGCCGACTGCATTTGTCCGTCCCTGAGAAATCTGCCGACACCAGCGCGGCTGATTGTGTCACCTGCCCGGACGAAACCACCTCGTAATTCACGCTGCGCTGCGCAGGCTGCAGGTCCAGCCAGCCAACCTCGCAACGGATATCGGGCTGCCCCTCCACCTTGCAGAGAGAGACCTCACGTCCTCCCACCCTGGTGTCGGCCTCCAGAAACTCCACGATGATCAAGGGCGTGGGGGCGGCCCAAACCATCCGGGCGGCCGGGGCCGTCCACGCATGCCACAGCACCGATAACGGCGCGGCCACCTCCCGCTCAAAGGTCAGCGTCGCAAAGCGATCCTTCCTGTCATCCGGCCTGTCATCCGGCGCCATGCCGGTCGAAACGGGGTCCGATGTCATTCTTTGCGCTCCTTCATGACGTTCATCACAAATGCATCCAGTCGGCTGAGACGGGCCTCCCAAATCGCCCGGTGTTCATCCAGCCATGTCCGCACCGGCTCCATGGCCTCCGGCACCATGGCGCAGATCCGTGTTCGCCCTTCCTTAGAGGTTGAGATCAACCCAGCTTCCTCGAGCACGGAAAGGTGCCGCATCACGGTGGGCAGACGCAGTCCAGTGGGACCGGCCAAGTCCGTTACACGCGCGGGTTCTCTGGCGAGCCGGGTCAGGATTGACCGTCGGGTCGGATCAGCAAGCGCGTGGAAGAGCAGCGAGAGATCGGGTTCATGCTTAGCCATGTCGCTAAGTATCAGCGCGACATCGCGCTTGCAAGCAAACACTTCGCCGATTGGCTAAGTTTTTCACAACCAAGCAGCGCTCCCTGGAGCGGTGGCTTCCGTTGCGGCGCGGATCAGGGGCTTTCGTCCCGCCGTGCCCACGCGCCGTGACGTGGTCACTGTGTTCAAGGACCGGCGGATTTACGGAATCTGGAATGCGCTGTTGGTCTCGCCCCGCCCGATGGCGGCACTCGGCTTCGGAGGCTCTGGAGCGAGCAACAGTTCAACCACTACCCAAAGGGCGTCGGAGACGTGATGTGCAGCCATCCGCCTCCCAATAGCTCAAACCCTGTTTTGTCAGGCGCTCAAGCTTCCGACGAGCCGGGAAACTGCTCCAGCCCGTCGGTGATCTCATAGTAGTCGGCCTTGTCGGCCACATAGCCATGGCGGAGCGTCGTCAGCCCGGTGGGCTGGTCCAAACTGCCCGCGGCGATCTCGATCTCGGTCTTGCCGTCGCCCTTCCAGAACAGGGACGAGCCACAGCGCCCGCAAAATCCCCGCTCCGCAATGTCGGAGGAGCGGTACCAGGACAGCGTTTCATCGGCGTCGAAGGTGACGGTATCGCGCGGAACCGTGACATAGGCGCCGATGTGGCCGTGGAAGCGGAGGCACTGGCCGCAATGGCAGGTCACGACCCCATCCGGCCGTTCCGCCAGCAGAAAGCGCACGCCGCCGCACAGGCAACCGCCGGCCAGCGCCCGCTCCCGCCCCGTCACGCCTTCGCTCATTCCACCACCTCTCCCGTGCTGATCCGGCGTTCGACACCATCGTCGCCGATGTCGTAATAGGCGCCTTTGTGGTCGACGAAGATATGGCGATCCACCCGCAGCCCGGACGGATCGTCCAGGCTGCCGGCGGTCACCGTGATGCGGCGCTCCGCACCGGCCTGTTCCAACGCCTCCCAGAACAGCCCGGCACCGCAACGCGCGCAGAAGCCGCGCCGGGCGCGCTCGGAGGAGGCGTACCACGTCAGAGTCGAGTCGGTGAGCAGACGCAACGCCGCACGGGGCAGGCCGGCGTAGGCGCCGACATGGCTGTGCTGGCGCCTGCACTGGGAACAATGGCAGAAGGAGATCGGTTCCGGCCGGGTGTCGTTGGCATAGCGCACGCCGCCGCAAAGACAGCCGCCGGTCCAGACCCGCTCCCCCTCCCCGCTTGCCTTCACGTCGCCCATCGCTCAGCCCCGCCAGAACGGCTTTTCAGCCTCATAGTCCGCATCGGCGCGGGAAATGCCGATATCCGACAGCAGATGGTCGGGCAGAGCCTCCAGCGCGCGGCGCTGCCGGCGGCGCTCGTTCCAGGTCGCAAGGCGGTCGAACAGCGCCACCACGCGCTCGCCCAGCCCCACGCCGGCCGGGGCCGGCTTGCGGACGAACAGTTCTGCGCCGGACATCGGTGAATGCGTTCCCTTTGCCATGATCCGGTTCCTTCCGGTGAATGGGGAGCGGGGCCTCGGCCTCGCCGCTCCGTTGGTCAGATCGCTTGTGAAACTGAGGATGGTACAGAGACCGCTTGCCGACAAACGACGCTTTCTCATAGAATCGATTAGCTAAGCTAATCCGAATCCAGCCGCTGGTCCCTCCCCCGCCATGTCCCGCCGCCTGCCCCCGCTGAACGCGCTGCGCGCCTTCGAAGCCGCCGCACGCCATCTTTCCTTCACAAAAGCCGCTGACGAGCTGCATGTGACGCAGGCCGCCGTCAGCCACCAGATCAAGGCGCTGGAGGAGTGGCTCGGATTACCGCTGTTTCGCCGAATGAACCGGGCGCTGGCGCTGACCGAGGCCGGGCAGAACTACCTGCCGCCGGTACGCGAGGCGATGGACACGCTGTCCCAGGCGACCGACCGCCTGATCCGCGCCGACAGCAGCGGCACGCTGACCATTTCCACCATGCCCAGCTTCGCGTCGAAATGGCTGGTGCCGAGGCTGGTGCGTTTCCAGAAGCGCCATCCGGAAATGGATGTGCGGGTCCACAGCACCTCACAGGTGGTGGACTTCGCCCGCCACGACGTCGATCTGGCGATCCGCTTCGGCAATGGCCTGTGGCCGGATTTGCGGGTCGAACGGCTGCTGACCGAGGACATCTTCCCGGTCGGTCACCCATCGCTGCTGGCCGGCGACCGGCCGCTGGTCAATCCGGAGGATCTGCGGCACCACACGCTGCTGCACGACGACTACAACATCTCCTGGGCGGTGTGGTGCCGGGCGGCGGGGATCGAGGGGGTGGATACCGACCGCGGCCTGCGATTCGACGACTCGTCCTTCACCCTGCAGGCTGCGATCAACGGCCACGGCATCGCGCTGGCCCGCGGCGTGCTGGTGGCCGACGACATCGCGGCCGGCCGGCTGGTCCGCCTGTTCGAAGTGCGGCTGCCGGGGAGCCTCGCCTACTATGTCGTGGCGCCGCAGCATTACTTTTCCCGGCCCAAGGTGAAGGCCTTCCACGACTGGTTGTTCGAAGAGGCGGAAGCGGTCTGAAAAGCGCCGTATTGAGCGGCTTGCGGGCGTAACGGACCGCTCCTATAGTCCGCGCCCATGAGCGCGAACCCGTCCCCCGACACGGTCTTCCCGCACCGCCATCTCCTCGGAATCGAGGGGCTGCGGGCCGGCGAGATCACCCAGATCCTCGACCTTGCCGATGGCTATGTCGAGCAGAACCGCCGCCCCGTGAAGAAGTCCAACCTGTTGGACGGCCGCACGCAGGTGAACCTGTTCTTCGAGAACTCCACCCGCACCCGCACCAGCTTCGAGCTGGCCGGAAAGCGGCTGGGGGCCGACGTCATCAACATGTCGACCGACAGCAGTTCGGTGAAGAAGGGCGAGACCCTGATCGACACGGCGATGACGCTGAACGCCATGCACCTGGACGCGCTGGTGGTGCGCCACGCCGATTCGGGCGCGGTGAAGCTGCTGGCCGACAAGGTCAACTGCTCCGTCATCAATGCCGGCGACGGCCATCACGAACACCCGACCCAGGCCCTGCTCGACGCGCTGGCGATCCGCCGCCGCCTCGGCCGGCTGGATGGTCTGATCGTGGCGATCTGCGGCGACATCCTGCACAGCCGCGTCGCGCGCTCCAACATCCATCTGCTGAACGCCATGGGCGCCCGGGTGCGCTGCGTGGCGCCGCCGACCCTGCTGCCGTCGCAGATCGAACGGCTGGGCGTCGAGGTCCATCATTCGATGAAGACCGGCCTGCGCGACGCCGACGTTGTGATGATGCTGCGCCTGCAGACCGAGCGGATGAGCGGCCAGTATGTCCCCTCGACCCGCGAATACTTCTATTTCTACGGCCTCGATTACGAGAAGCTGGAGGTGGCGAAGCCCGACGCGGTCATCATGCATCCGGGGCCGATGAACCGCGGCGTCGAGATCGACTCGGAAGTCGCCGACGACCTCAAGCGCTCGATGATCCTCGATCAGGTGGAGCTGGGCGTGGCCGTGCGCATGGCCGTGCTCGACCTGCTGACCCGTGAACGCCGCCAGTCCGACCTTGCGGGAGCCGTCTGATGAGCAGCCGTATCGTCTACCGCAACGCCCGCCTGCTCGACCCGGCGACGGGCCTGGACCAGCGCGGCGACCTGCTGATCGACGGCGAGACCATCGCCGATTTCGGTCCCGGCCTGTTCAACGACTCCACGCCCGAGGGTGCGGAGGTCATCGACCTCGCCGGCCAGTGCCTCGCCCCCGGTCTCGTCGACATGCGGGTGCTGATCGGCGAACCGGGCGAGGAAGAGAAGGACACGATCAAGAGCGCGTCCCGCGCCGCCGCGGCCGGCGGCATCACTGCCATGGCGCTGCTGCCCAACACCGACCCGGTGCTGGACGAGGTCGCCGGGCTGGAGTTCATCGCGCGCCGCGCCCGCGAGGTGAAGCTGGTCAAGGTCTTCGCCTACGGCTCCGCCACCCGCGGCACCGAAGGCAACGAGATCACCGAGATGGGCCTGCTGGGTCAGGCCGGTGCGGTCGCCTTCACCGACGGCACAAAGGCCATCGCCAGCGCCAAGACCATGCGCCGGGCGCTCAGCTACGCCAAGACCTTCGGCAAGCTGATCGTCCAGCATCCGGAAGAGCCGTCGCTGGCATCCGGCGGCATGATGAATTCGGGCGAGATCGCGACCCGCCTCGGCCTCGTCGGCATCCCGCGCGAAGCCGAGATCATCATGATCGAGCGCGACCTGCGGCTGGCCGAATTGACCGGCGGGCGCCTGCATTTCGCCCACATCAGTACCGGTGAATCGGTCGACCTGATCCGCCGCGCCAAGGCGCGCGGGCAGAAGGTGACCTGCGACACCGCTCCGCATTATTTCGCCCTGACCGAGACCGACGTCGGCGACTACCGCACCTATGCCAAGGTCTCCCCGCCGCTGCGCGGCGAAATGGACCGGCGCGCCATCGTCGAGGGCTTGGCCGACGGCACCATCGACGCCATCGCCTCAGACCATGTGCCGCAGGACCAGGACCAGAAGCGCCTGCCCTTCGCCCAGGCCGCCCCCGGCGTGATCGGGCTGGAGACGCTGTTCCCGCTGACGCTGGAACTGGTGCACAAGGGCAAGATGCCGCTTCTGAAGGCTCTCGCCTGCGTCACCGCCAACCCGGCGGCGATCCTCGACTTGGCCGTGGGCCGCATCGTCAAGGGCGGGCCGGCCGATCTGGTCGTCTTCGATCCTGACGTGCCGTGGCAGATCGACGTCACCCGCTTCAAGTCGAAGTCGAAGAACTCGCCCTTCGAGAATCGCCCGGTCCAGGGCCGGCCGCTGCGCACCATCGTCGACGGCCGCACCGTCTGGCAGGCGGAGGACTGATCCGGTGCCGATCCTCCTGTTCGCCGCCCTGCTGGGCTACCTGCTGGGCTCGATTCCCTTCGGGCTGGTGTTGACCCGGATGGCCGGTCTGGGCGACATCCGCCAGATCGGCTCCGGCAACATCGGCGCCACCAACGTGCTGCGCACCGGCAACAAGCCGTTGGCGCTCGCCACCCTGCTGCTCGACAGCGGCAAGGGTGCCATCGCCGCGTTGCTGGCGCAGTGGCTGGCCGGACCGGAAGCGGCGGTGCTGGCCGCCGGCGGCGCCATGCTGGGCCACAGCTTCCCGGTGTGGCTGGGCTTCAAGGGCGGCAAGGGCGTCGCCACGGCGATCGGCGTTCTGCTTGCTGTGTCTTGGCCGGTTGGGCTGCTGGCCTGTCTGACCTGGCTGGTGATGGCGGCGCTGTTCCGCATCTCGTCGCTGTCGGCGCTGACGGCGCTGGGCATCAGCCCGCTGACCGGCTGGTATTTTGGTGGGCCGCTGGTCGGCGGCCTCTGCCTGTTCATCGCGGCGCTGGTCTTCATCCGCCACGAGGCAAACATCCGGCGCCTGCTGAAAGGCGAGGAGCCGAAGATCGGCGCAGGCAAGAAGAAGGCTGCCTGAGCGGGCAGATCGAAGAGGCGGACCGAACGGGCGGCGGGGAGGCAACTCCCCGCCCTTTTCGTTTGCAGTCCTCTGATTTTGTTAGAGTTCCCTCGTCCTCACTATCCGATTTCGCCCACCCGGACGCAGACAACCGGTGCGGCCATGCGCTATGCTGCACGGCAATCCGGGGCACGAACAAGCAACCCGGCAGGTGAGCCGGCGGCTGGCGCCGGCGGACAACGAGACGCTGAGGGAACCGAGAATGGACACTCCGCTGTGGAGCCCGAGTGAGGAGCGCATCGCGCAGGCCAACCTGACCGCTTTCCGCGAGGCGGCGAATGCGCGATTCGGACTGCGGCTGGACGATTACGACGCGCTCTACAACTGGTCGATCGCGGAGAAGGAGCGGTTCTGGCGCTTCCTGTGGGAATGGGCCGGGCTGACCGGCGACCTTGGCAGCGTCGATCTGCTGGACGGCGACAAGATGCCGGGTGCCCGCTGGTTCCCGGAAGCCCGCCTCAGCTATGCCGAGAATCTGCTGGCCGGCGCACCGGACGACAATGCGGTCGTCTTCTGGGGCGAGGACAAGGTGAAGTACCGCTGGAGCGGGGCGGAACTGAAGGCCACCGTCTCCCGCCTGCAGCAGGCGCTGAAGGCCAAGGGCGTCGGCAAGGGCGACCGCGTCGCCGCCATCATGCCGAACATGCCGGAAACGCTGGCGGCGATGATCGCCACCACCAGCCTCGGCGCGGTCTGGTCCTCCTGCTCCCCCGATTTCGGCATCCAGGGCATCACCGACCGCTTCGGCCAGATCGAGCCGAAGGTGGTCTTCGCCCCCGACGCCTATTGGTATAACGGCAAGAGCCACGACGTGCGTGCCAAGGTGGCGGAGGTGCTGAAGGATCTGCCGACCGTCGTCGCCACCGTCATCATTCCCTACGTCGACAAGGCGCCCGACCTGTCGACGATCCCCGGCGCCGTCGGCTTCCACGACTTCATGGCACCCCATCCGGTGGCCGAGCCGACCTTCGAGCGCGTCGCCTTCGACCATCCGCTGTTCATCCTCTATTCGTCCGGCACCACCGGAAAGCCGAAATGCATCGTCCATGGCACCGGTGGCACCATCCTTCAGCATGTGAAGGAGCACCGGCTGCATTGCGACCTGAAGCGCGGTGACCGGCTGTTCTACTTCACCACCTGCGGCTGGATGATGTGGAACTGGCTGGTGACCGGGCTGGCCAGCGGCACGACGCTGGTTCTCTATGACGGCTCGCCCTTCGCGCCCACCGGCAACATCCTGTTCGACTATGCCGATGCGGAGCGGATCACGCTGTTCGGCACCTCGGCCAAATTCATCCAGTCGCTGGAGAAGTCGGGGCTGGAGCCGATGAAGACCCATTCTCTGGCCAGCGTCCGCGCCCTGGCCTCCACCGGCTCGCCGCTGATGCCGGAGAATTTCGAGTTCGTCTACCGCTCGATCAAGCAGGATGTCCATCTCGCTTCCATCAGCGGCGGCACCGATATCATGTCCTGCTTCGTGCTGGGCAACCCGATCTCCCCTGTGTGGAAGGGCGAGATCCAGACGCGCGGCCTCGGCATGGCGGTGGAGGCGTTCGACGACAACGGCCACGCCGTGCGCGGCGAGAAGGGCGAACTGGTCTGCACCCGCCCCTTCCCCATCATGCCGATCGGCTTCTGGGCCGATCCGGACGGGTCGAAATACCGCTCCGCCTATTTCGACCGCTTCCCCAATGTCTGGGTCCATGGCGATTTCATCGAACAGACCGAGCATGGCGGCTGGGTGATCTATGGCCGGTCGGACGCGGTGCTTAACCCCGGCGGCGTGCGCATCGGCACGGCGGAGATCTACCGCCAGGTCGAACAGCTTCCGGAAATCATGGAGGCGGTCTGCATCGGCCAGGAATGGGACGGCGACGTGCGCGTCGTGCTGTTCGTCGTCCTGCGCGAGGGGCTGAAGCTGGACGAGGCTCTCGCCGGCACCATCCGTAAGCGGATCAAGGACAACTGTTCCCCCCGCCATGTTCCGGCGAAGATCGTCCAAGTCACCGACATCCCGCGCACCCGCTCCGGCAAGATCACCGAGCTGGCGGTGCGCGACGCCGTCCACGGCCGTCCGATCAAGAATACGGAGGCGCTGTCCAACCCGCAGGCGCTGGACGAATTCCGCGAACGGACGGAACTGAGCGGGGCGTGAGGTGGCGTCGCCGCTGTTCCTCGACCTCGACGGCGTGCTTGCCGATTTCGACCGTGGCGTCGTCGCGGTCACCGGCAAGCGGCCGGAACAGCTGCCGATGAAGGAGATGTGGCGGGCCTTGTCCC